>CAINTF010000027.1 GCA_903853285.1 uncultured Acidimicrobium sp.
GATGCCACGGTGTGGGGATGCGATCTCACCGATGGCTATGTACGCATCAACGCCGACTACACCACCTAATTCCTGCACGGTGATTTAGCAGAAGCTCTCAAGCCAAACTAAAAGCGATTCGCGGTAATGCAGCAGTGATTTGTACTTAGCCACGTCGTCTGGAAGTCGCTTAATCAGTGAATGCAAAGTTCGTGCCTTGTCGGCACCTCGCGCAACGTACTCAGTAATCGGTTGCTGATAGGTGCGAATTGTAAACATCGATCCGCCGCAATGTGGCAATGCGCGTAGCGTCTGCCGTTCCATACGGACCCAAAGTTGTGATGGTTCACTCACGAGTGGTTCAGTGGGACCAACAGGTTGAAACAATGCACAGTGGTCTTCGATCGTCCAATTTGCACGTATCAATGGCTGATCAGCCTTCAGTCTTGCCATCGTCGTATCAACTGCGCCACCTACCTGCTCGGCATATTTTGCAACCGGTCGATGAACAGCCAACATGTCTTGCCCCAACTTGGTACTCAGTCGCCATCGACTCGGCGAGCACACCACTCCAGCGACAACGACCGAATTCATGACAACGAGGTCGTCAGCCACCATTAATGCAGCCTCAACAAGTGCTGAGATGCCTGTCGACTGCAATTTCTTGCCTGCAAAGTTAGCCACGAGTTGTGCCGCTTCATCTGCTGCATCTTCACCACCTTCGAGCAGTCCAACAACTTCACTTCGGCGAGTACGCAACAACTCGCGCTTCATTTCGATAGTTGGCTCGGTTTCGGCATCGTTCGTAAGCCAGTGCGCATTATCAAGTGGGCGTGTTCCGACACGATGGCGGAACTCATTGGTCATCTCTGCTGGAAGCATCGCATCCGGCATTGGCAATGCACGGAACGATGAAAAATCTGCAACTGGAATCTGGTCGTACGGCGTAAACGGATGTTGATGCAGTACGTGATTCATGATCGCACGCTCATTGTTGCGTGCCGAGCATCAGATCACTTAGGCGTCATGCGAATGCCGCCGTCGACGCGAATCGTTTCGGCATTCATGTAGCTGTTGGTGATGCACTCGACCACCATGCTCGCAAGTTCTTCTGGGTAACCAAGTCGTTGCGGGAAAAGCACTCCCTTTTGCAAGTTCTGTTTAAAGAGTTCGCTGTTTTCGCCCTGACCATAGATCGGCGTGTCGATCAATCCAGGAGCAACAGTGTTGACGCGAATGCCGATTGCTGAAAGGTCACGCGCAATTGGCAATGTCATGCCAACTACTCCGCCCTTTGATGCCGAGTACGAAGCCTGGCCAATTTGTCCATCAAATGCTGCGACCGATGCCATGTTGCAGATTGAGCCGCGCTCTCCGTTTTCGAGGGGCTCGTTGGTACTCATTGCAGTGCCAATGATACGAATGCAGTCAAAAGTGCCGACCAAGTTAATAGCGACAACTTTTTTGAATGCGTCAAGGTTGGCTGCCGACTCGTAAGAACCATCTTTACCAACAGTGCGTTGCGCCCAACCGATACCAGCCGAGTTAACGAGTGCACGAATTGGTCCCATCGACTTGGCCATCTCGGCAGCGTTGATGATGTCTTGCGTGTTTGTCACGTCAACTTTGCAATACGCTCCACCAACCTCTTTCGCAAGTGCCTGACCTTTCTCTTCTTGAATGTCAGCAATTACTACTTTTGCTCCGCGCTTGGCAAGCAAGCGAACGCAAGCCTCACCAATTCCCGATGCTCCACCTGTGACTATTGCGCTTGCTCCGTTGAGTTCCATGAGGAGCAAGACTACGCAAAGTTGTAGGTGTCAAGCAAAGCCGAGCGAAGCTGCCACGGCAAGTGCATCGACATGCTCATTCATCGGTTCGCCGTTATGCGCCTTGACCCACGTAAAAGTCACATCACCGCGTTTGTTTACCGCATCTATCAGCGGCTCCCAAATATCACGGTTGGCAACCGGTTGGCGCTGCGAATTTTTCCAGCCGCGCTTTTGCCAACCAACCCACCACGAGTCTCGAAAACAATGCACAACATAGGTGCTGTCAGAACGTATTTCGATTGGTCCCTCATGATCGGCGTGCGCACGTAATGCTTCCAACGCTGCCATCAATTCCATGCGTTGATTTGTGGTGTGAGTTTCGCCACCCGTTGCAGAAGGCTCACCGGTAGGAGATGTTGCCCACGCCCAGCCGCCAGGGCCTGGGTTTCCCGAACACGCTCCATCGGTGTAGATAACAATCACGCCCTAGATACTTGCTGATCGGAAGCCGCTCGGCAGGTACCCACCAGTAAGTCTGCGAGAATGAGCCCATGATCTTTGATGGTTCGATGCACCAGTTGCCCGATACCGATCCGGGCGAAACTGCAGAGTGGCTCGACTCACTCGATGCAATCGTTGATGTACAGGGTAAAACACGCGCAAGATATTTGTTGTCGCGACTTCTTGAGCGCGCTCGCGAATCACAGGTGAGTTTTCCTGCAACTGTTTCTACTCCATATGTCAACAGCATCCCTCGCGAGCAAGAGCCATGGTTCCCAGGTGATGAACACATTGAACGACGCATCCGCGCATACATTCGCTGGAATGCCGCTGTCATGGTGGTGCGTGCCAACACCAATGCCGAAGGCATCGGCGGCCACCTTTCTACATTCGCATCGTCAGCAAGTTTGTACGAAGTTGGTTTCAACCACTTCTTTCGCGGCAAAGACAGCGGTACTCCTGGCGACCACATCTATTTTCAAGGTCACGCAGCGCCAGGTGTCTATGCCAGAGCATTTATCGAACGCCGCTTAGACGAAGACGACCTCGATCATTTCAGGCGCGAGATCGGTCGCAATGGTCGCGGACTTTCGAGTTATCCGCATCCTCGGCTCATGCCAGAGTTTTGGGAGTTTCCAACAGTCTCAATGGGCCTTGGTCCACTCACCGCCCTGTATCACGCCAGATTTAATCGCTACCTACAAAATCGCCAACTCGACGACACGTCCGCAAGTCGCGTGTGGGCCTTTCTTGGCGACGGAGAGTGCGACGAACCAGAAACGCTCGGATCAATTTCACTTGCAGCACGCGAACAACTCGACAATCTCACGTTCGTTGTCAACTGCAATTTGCAACGCCTCGATGGTCCAGTGCGCGGCAATGGAAAAATTATTCAAGAACTCGAAGCGGTGTTTCGTGGCGCAGGCTGGAATGTCATCAAGGTTATTTGGGGTTCAAAATGGGATGAGCTACTCGCCCGCGATACGACCGGCGTGTTGCTCAATAAAATGAACAACACCGTCGACGGTGAATTTCAGCGATACATCATCGAAAACGGCAACTACATTCGCGAAAACTTTTTTGGACCAGATCCACGATTGCGTGAGATGGTCTCGCACTTAAGCGACGAGGAACTCGAGATGCTCCCCCGCGGTGGACACGACTATCGCAAATTGTTTGCCGCTTTTAAAGCAGCGAGTGAAAACATTGGTTCGGGCAGACCAACAGCGATTTTGTGCAAAACAGTGAAGGGTTGGACGCTCGGTCACGAAATTGAAGGCCGTAATGCAACTCATCAAATTAAGAAAATGACCGATGAACAATTGCGCACGTTGCGCGACACGTTGCACCTCAACGATGAGATTCCCGACAGCGCCTTAAGCGGCGACGATCCTCCGTACTTCCGTCCTGCCGAGGACAGCATTGAATACCAATACATGATGGAACGCCGCCGCGCACTTGGCGGCTCGGTACCAAAACGCAGTACCACTGCACGTAAACCACTCGTATTGCCAAGCCCCGACGCGTTTAGCGAGTTTGACTCCGGCAGCGGTGAGCAAGCAGTGAGCACCACCATGGTCTTTACACGCCTCTTGCGCAACATGGCCCGCGACAAAGACTTCGGACAACGTGTAGTGCCAATCATCCCCGATGAAGCTCGAACTTTTGGAATGGATTCGCTTTTCCGAGAACTCAAGATCTACGCGTCACAAGGACAAAAATACGAACCCGTAGATCACGCGCTGTTATTGAGCTACGCCGAGTCAACATCGGGCCAGATTCTCGAGGAAGGCATCACCGAAGCCGGCAGCATGGCCAGTTTTATTGCGGCTGGTACAAGTTATGCAACTCGTGGCGTGCCAATGGTTCCGTTCTACACGTTCTATTCCATGTTTGGCTTTCAACGCGTTGGCGATCTCATTTGGCAAGCAGCCGACGCACGCACACGCGGATTTTTGCTCGGTGCAACTGCTGGTCGCACCACTCTGATGGGTGAAGGTCTACAACATCAAGACGGACACAGCCTGTTGCTTGCCAGCACAGTGCCTTTCTGCCAGGCATACGATCCTGCATTCGCATACGAAGTTGCAGCGATCGTAAAAAACGGACTCAACCGCATGTACGGAGATGTGCCAGAGGATATTTTTTACTACATCACGCTGTACAACGAGAACTATCAAATGCCAGCGCGACCAACGTCGCCTGTAATAGAAGCCGACATCGTGCAAGGTCTTTACAAGTGGCAAGAAGCCACTGGCGGCAAGCATCGAGCAACAATTTTGTTCTCCGGCGCAGCTCAAGGTGCAGCCCGAGCTGCAGCTGCAGAACTGCTCGAGAAATATGACGTCGGTATCGACTTGTGGTCTGCAACTTCGTACAAGACGCTGCGCGAAGAAGCACTAGAAGTAGAGCGTTGGAACAGACTGCACCCAACAGATGCACCGCGCCAACCGCTAGTTACCCGCTTGCTCAGCGACGCTCCAAACCCTTTTAGTCCAATAGTTGCGGTCACCGACTTTATGCGCGCAGTTCCCGAGCAAGTTGCAAGGTTTATTCCCGGTCGATCATTTACGCCTCTTGGCACCGATGGCATGGGTCGCAGCGATACCCGAGAGGCATTGCGCCAACACTTCGAAGTCGACATGCCACATGTGGTTGTCACGGTCTTGCACCAGCTTGCTTTGGCTGGCACTATCAAATCAGAAGTTGTGCAATCAGCAATCACTGCATACGCAATCAACCCAGAAGGCATCAGCCCGCTCTATTCATAGGCGATACTTGTAGCTATGGCTGCAGCAACATCACCCACCCCAACTCGAGTCCTCTATATCACTGGCATCCCAAAGGCAGATGCTTTGCTCAACAGCAATGGAACGGCACTGCTCATTGGCATGCTGCTCGATCAGCAGGTACCGATGGAGTGGGCGTTCACTGGTCCATACACGATCAAACAAAGACTTGGTCATTGCGACGCGTCAAAAATCGCTGCGATGAAAGAAGAGAAATTCGTTTCAGTCTGCTGCGAGAAACCAGCCATTCACCGATTTCCTGCATCGATGGCGAAACGTATTCATCAAATGTGCGTGATTCTTTCTACCGAGTACAAAGGCAAAGGATCAAACATCTGGAAAAAGATTGAAGATGCTGAAGAATTACGCAAGCGGCTTCGCCAATTGCCTGGCTACGGCGAGGAAAAAACTGAGATATTTATCGCTCTACTCGGCAAAACATTTGGAGTTCGCCCAACTGGATGGAAAAAGGCGGCTGGCGTGTTTAGCGATACCAAACCACGCTCAGTTGCCGACATTTATTCGCAAGCGTCTCTGCTCAAGGTGCGTGGCTTCAAGCAGATGCAACGGGCACACGATGTCGACAAACAAGACCGTCCCCGTCGTTAGGGTTATTGCATGACCGTTCTTGTCACCGGTGGCGCTGGCTACATCGGATCCCACACCGTGCGCGCACTTGTCGCCC
>CAINTF010000028.1 GCA_903853285.1 uncultured Acidimicrobium sp.
GGCAGTTTCTTCCGCAACCCGAATACTTCGTTTCCTCAAGGTCGAATGGTCGCAGATTCAGCATCACTAGATAGTTTCGGTAGCTCGCGGCTCTATCCAACGTTCTTTGTTGCTCTGTTGATCGCGGGTGCACTGTATTGGGTAGTCAAGCGCACTGAGTTTGGTTATCGAATTAACGTGATCTCTGACTCGCCACGAGCAGCACACTATGCGGGCATTAATGCACGACGCACGACTATGTGGGTCATGCTCATCTCTGGAGCGCTATCGGGTTTGGCAGGAGCAATGCTGATCGTTGGCCCTTACGGCAAGATCGAACCAAGCATCATCACGCTTGGCTACGGCTATGCGGGAATCGTTGTTGCTGCGCTGGCACGCAACAATCTCGGAGTCATCATTGTGAGCGGCATTCTGTTTTCTGGTTTACGAGTGGGTGGCAACAACTTGCAAGTAACGACGAGTACCCCAATCCATATAGGTGTGATGTTGCAGGGTGCCATTCTGCTGTTCGCACTTGGTGGAGAAGCGTTCCGCAGATACCACATTCATGTCGTGCGAGTACATGATCCAACGTCAAAGAAGGCCGCAGCATGAACGAGAATATTTGGATCCTGATGTCGGCAGACGCAATCGCAATTGCAACGACATTGATATTGGCAGCGCTTGGAGCATTATTCACTGAGCGTTCTGGTGTTCTCAATCTTGGTATTGAGGGCATTTTGCTGACTTCTGCAATTAGTTCTTTCTTGGCTGCTGATGCTTCGGGGAGCATTTGGCTCGGTCTGATCGTGGGAACAGTGATTGGTGCACTGCTGGCTTCAATTCATGCAGTGCTCTCGGTAGTGTTCCGCGCTAATCAAATTGTTGCCGGTTTGGCGCTCGTCATTTTTGGAACTGGACTTGCGAATTTCTTGGGAAAACCAGCAGAGGGCAAAACAGTGACGACAGTGATCAATCCACTGTCATTTGGACCGTTGTCCGACATTCCTGTTATCGGTCCAATCGTGTTTGGTCAAGACATCATCACCTATTTTGCGATTGCATTGGCCATCGTCGCATCGCGCTACTTGTTCAGCACTCGTCCAGGTCTCGAGTTGCGAGCAACTGGTGATGATCCAGCAACAGTTGATGCTCAGGGATTATCTGTGGCGCGCATTCGTATTCGATACACGATGGTTGGCGGAGCTCTTGTAGGACTTGGTGGTTCTTGGCTGATGCTTGCACAAAGCGCGGGCTGGCACCAGGCAGCAACGACAAATGGTTTGGGGTGGATTGCACTTGCACTCGTGGTGTTCGCTGGTTGGCGCCCAATGCGCATTATTTTCGGTGCCGTTCTGTTCGGCTTCACCTTGCAGTTGCCGTTTACATTGCAGGCAGAGCAGATCACATTTATTCCCTCTGCGTTCCTCGAGATGTTGCCTTACTTGGCAACTTTGATCGCGCTAATTGCTTTAAGTCGACCAGGTAGTCGCAACTTGCTTGGTGCTCCGCGCGCGCTGGGCACACCGTTCGTGCGCGACGAACGTTAAGCATCAATGCGTCTTACGAACTCAAGCACCAACGAAGAAATACTCGCGGTTCTCAACGAAACTGCAGATGCAATTAGCGCGGTACTTGCGAGCAATACAGACTGGGGATTGTCTGGCCTGCGGCACACTCAATATTCGGTTGACGTCGATTGCGACAATGCGGCGCTTGCGATCTTGCACGGCTCAGGCTGTGCAGTGTTATCAGAGGAAAGCCAACGAACAGGCGAGTGGGGCGATAACGACATCTTGATCGTGATGGATCCGCTCGATGGGTCCACAAATGCGAGCCGTGGTGTGCCTTGGTATGCAACTGCATTATGTGCGCTCGATAAGTCCGGCA
>CAINTF010000029.1 GCA_903853285.1 uncultured Acidimicrobium sp.
GAAACTGCTGCGAGATTTGCGCCCATCTGATTCGAAATGTCTCCAACATTGTTTTGATTTCCGTATCCAAGGTTCCCCGATGATCCGTTGCCCCAACACTTCACCGTTGCGTTGTCTAACACTGCGCATGTGTGCGCGATACCTGCGCTGATTGCGCGAGCAGTGCGACCTGCACCAATGTCCACGATGCCAAGCGAATTGCCCATCTCTCCTGCACCGTCACCCAAGTTGTTGGTTGCACCGGAACCCAACCGACCATTGCCGCCAGAACCCCAACACTTGATCGTCGCATTGTCGAGAATTGCACAGGTGTGTGCATCGCCTGCGCTTAAAGCAAGTGCGGTGCGACCAGCACCCAAGTCGATTGCAGGTGTTAATGCAACAGTTGCCGAACCTGAATGACCAATGTTGGTGATTGCACCCTGACCAAGCTGACCAGAGCTGCCGCGACCCCAACACACCACCGAAGCGTTGTCGAGAATGGCGCACGTGTGGTTTGACCCAGCAGCAATCGAGCGTGCACTGCGACCGGCGGCAAATGACACCGCCACCAACGCGTCGCCCATCTCGCCTGCCCCATCACCGATCGTTGCTGTTGAGCCAATGCCCAACTGGCCATAGGTGCCACGGCCCCAACACTTGACCGAATAGTTGTCGAGCAGTGCACACGAGTGTTGCGAACCAACCGAGATCTGCAGTGCCGTGCGGCCGGTACCAAGCGAAACGGCAGGCAATGAGTCGCCCATTTGCCCAGTCGAATCGCCTTTATTGGCTGTGCTCCCGTACCCGAGCGCACCAACAGCGCCGTATCCCCAACACTTGACCGTTGCGTTGTCGAGCAGTGCGCATGTGTGCGCCGCGCCAGCCGAAATCGAACGCACAGTTCGACCGGTGCCGAGCGAAACTGCACTCGAGTTTGCAACACTGGAAGCCGTGCTGTCACCAATGTTGTCAACAGTGCCGTTTCCTAACTGACCGTCTGCACCCATACCAAAACATTTGACCGAGTTGTTGCTCAACACGATGCATGTGTGATTGTCGCCTGCAGTGATGTAACGCATGCGTGCTTGAGATTGTGTTGATGCGCCAGTTGCATCGGTGAGTGCACCACCAGCGGTGTCGGCACGCGCATCGCGCGCAGTGTGCACGCTGCATAAAACAACTAACGCGATTGTTGTGAGTACTGCAACATGTTGTTTGCGCATCCATCAGAAAATATGTGTCAACAAAAATGTCGGGGGTATTGAGCGACAACAAATATTGTTATTTATTTGTATTTATTTGTTTTTGTCTAGGGCTCAATCAGCCCAGTCAGGAAAATGTGTGTTAGGGGTAGCACCCATAGGTAATTGCACCTACACTGCGAATATGGGAATTAAACCAACAAAAGAACAGCTCACAGCATTTCTCGCAGCGCCATCAAGTGGCCCAATCCACATGGTCAATTTGCTCAAGTTCAAGGCAAAGACATCAGGTGATAAATCGGGTGAGGCTTCGTACAACAAGTACGGCGAAAACGTGATCAAGATGGTGACCGAGCGCGGTGGAAAACTCGTCTGGCACGGAAAGCCAATGGGCGTTTTGGTTGGCGACAACGAAACCGACAAATGGGACTACATCGTCATTGTTGAATATCCAAGTCGCGATGTGATGATTGAAATGACCTCTAATCCGAAGTACGACGAAATTCACGGCGATCGTGAAGACGGACTCGAGCGCACTGCGCTGATTCCAACCCGCCCATTTACTATTCCGTCGTAAGCGAGCATTCAACCTTTTCTATGTCTGAAGAAATGACTGTGAGCGAGCAATCGCTTGAAACGCAAGTAGATGGTCGGGTTGCACGGTCTGAGCGCACCCGCGAAGCCATTGCTGAAGCGCTTCTGAAATTGCTCGACGAAGGAGTGTTGCGTCCGCGCGCGCAAGAAATTGCCAAGCGTGCCGACGTTGCAGTGCGCACGGTGTTTCAACACTTCGACGACATGGAAGGTTTGTACGCCGAGATTTTGCGCAGACAATCTGAGCGCATCGCGCCATTTCTTGCACCACTCGACCCACACAGATCTACTGCCGACAAAGTGCGCACACTGGTTGAAATGCGCGACAACATGTATGCGCTCGCC
>CAINTF010000030.1 GCA_903853285.1 uncultured Acidimicrobium sp.
ATTTGCCCACCACGCCACAAAACTGCAAGTTTTATTGCGATGCCAAGACTCAGCAGTGGCACGAATCGTTTCGGATCCATTCGTTTGTGGCCGAGCAATAGGCACACAATGTTGCTGCCAGGCATGAGTACAAGGGCAACACTGCCGGCTTTCTCGACGGCTCTCTCGGTCCAACGGTAAATTGCAGGCAGTTCACCCATATTGCCTTCGACCCACCCGAGTGCTTTGGTCCCGTACCAACGACCCACGAGATACAGCGCAATTCCGGCGATAAGTACGCGTGGGAAACCAATTGCGATGTATGAAGGCAAATCGATGTAGGGCACTGAGCCGAACAGATTGCGGTTACGCGAACTTAAGAGCAGCACCAAGCGAGGATTTTCGTCGACCAATGCAGGCCCAATGTTGCTGCCAATTGTGCCAATCACAAATAACAGCGTTGTAAGTGTGAGCACCGCTTTTCGCATTGTTTGCAATCTATCGGAGTTGCTAACTTGATGAGACGCTAAAGGTGTGGAACACAAAATGCTGGAGGGTTATGAAGGGTTTGATGCAAGAGACACCACTCACGCTGGTGCATTTGTTTGAGCGTGCCGAGAAGTATCACAGCAGTAAAGAAATCATCACAGCAACTGCGACTGGTCGCGAGCGCACAACATATGGTGAGTGGGCGGCGCGCACTCGTCAACTCGGCGGAGTCCTCGACAAGTTGGGCATTAGTAAGGACGGTCGTGTCGCAACATTTGCATGGAACACCGCGCGTCACCTCGAGTTGTACTTTGCTCCACCATGCACTGGTCGCGTTGCACACACTCTCAACATTCGGTTGTTTCCAGAGCAGTTGACCTATATCGCCAATCACGCGGAAGACGAAGTGATCTTCATCGATCGATCGCTATTTGCTTTGATCGCACCGCTCTTGCCTACGTTTACTACTGTCAAACATTTGGTGATCATGGACGACGGAAAAGGCGATGTTCCAGATTCTGTCAAGGGTTTCGAGATGCACGACTATGAAGAGTTGCTCAAAGGAACTCCAGGTGTTGAATTCAATATCACCGACGAAAACTTGGCGGCAAGCATGTGTTATACGAGCGGCACAACGGGTAATCCAAAAGGCGTTGTCTACAGCCATCGCTCGACGTACCTGCACACATTTGGTGCAATGACATCAGACTCTCTTGGTGCTCGCGAGAGCGACATCATTTTGCCGGTAGTTCCAATGTTCCATGCCAATGCGTGGGGTCTTGCTCACGCAGCAGTTGCGGCAGGAGCAACATTGGTAATGCCTGGCCCAGATTTGTCGGGTAAAGCAATTGCCAATTTGATCGTTGAAGAAAAGGTGACAGTCGCGGCCGGCGTGCCAACTATTTGGATGGCTGTATTGCCAGAGTTGAAGGGTCGCGACACATCTTCATTGCGAGCGATTCCGTGCGGTGGATCGGCAGTTCCTAAAGCATTGAGCGAGGGATATCGCGAACAGACAGGTTTGCCAATTTTGCAAGCGTGGGGCATGACAGAAACAAGTCCGATCGCTGCAGTGTGCATGCTTTCGGCAGCTGATCAATTGCTTCCGCAATCCGAGCAAGCCGAGTTGCGCACAACTGTTGGACAGATTGCTTTTGGTGTAGACGCACGTGTTGTTGTGCCAGGCACAACCGATCCAGTTGCATGGGACGGCGAAACAAGTGGCGAACTGCAGTGCAGCGGCAACTGGATTGCGTCCACTTATTACAACGATGCTCGTGCGGGTGAGAGCTTTACGGCAGACGGTTGGTTGCGTACTGGAGACGTTGCTTCAGTTGATGCGCAGGGCCGTATTCGATTGGTCGATCGCACTAAGGATTTGATCAAGTCCGGTGGCGAATGGATTTCATCTGTTGAGATCGAAAACGAATTGATGTCGCACCCCAAGATCAAGGAAGCTGCAGTAGTTGGCGTGACACATCCAAAGTGGTCGGAGCGTCCGCTTGCATGCGTAGTGCTCAATCCGGGTGAGACTCTCACTAAAGCAGAAGTACTTGATTACGTCCGTCCGCGGCTTGCCAAGTGGCAGGTACCAGATGATGTTGTGTTTATCGATGAAGTGCCAAAGACAAGTGTTGGCAAGTTCTCGAAAAAGACTTTGCGCGAGCAGTTTGCCGATTACGTCCTGCCCGACGCCTGAAAATAGTTTTACTAATAACTAGCCGCGTAGGCGACCGGCTGCGATCACGCGCTGCAAAAACTGTTGCGTGCGTGGATCTGACGGGTGCGAAAATATTTGTTCTGGTTGGCCCATCTCGGCAACAACGCCTTCCGCAAGAAAACACACTCGGTCACTGATCTCGCGAGCAAAACCCATTTCGTGAGTGGCTAGCAACAGCGTGATGCCACTGCCTTTAAGTTCACGCACAACGTCGAGTACTTCGCCAACAAGCTCTGGGTCGAGAGCAGATGTGATTTCGTCGAGCAGCAATACCTCTGGGTTAAGTGCAAGCGCTCTTGCTATTGCCACGCGTTGTTGCTGGCCGCCTGAAAGTCTGTCTGGGTACGAGTCAATCTTCTCTGACAATCCAAATCGTGCAAGCAAGCTGGATGCCGTTTCATTTGCTGCATCGACTGACATGCCTAAAACTTCGGTGAGAGCAAGTGTGACGTTGCGCCGAATGCTCATGTGGGGAAAAAGGTTGAAACTTTGAAATACGATGCCAATGCGTCGACGAATTGGGTTTGGGTCGAGACCCACGGCAGTGATCTCGGTGTTGTCGAGCAGGATAGAACCGTTGTCGACAGTTTCGAGCAAGTTGATGCAGCGTAGAAGAGTGGTTTTGCCTGAACCGCTAGCACCAATAAAAGAAACGACTTCACCAGTCTCGATAGTGAGGCTTATATCGCGCAGCACCTGATTGTCACCAAATGACTTAGCAATCGAGTTGAGTGTGAGTTTGGCGTTCATAATGTTGTGCTCATCTGACTTTGCTTGCTCCCGTGCGGTCGCGTTCGCGAGTGAGTAGCCAGTCGGTAAATCGAGTCAGTGGAATAGTGATCGCAAGAAAGATGAGTGCAGCACCTACAAACGGTGTGAAGTTTGCAAATTTTGCCTTGTCGATACCAGCTTGTCGCAAGATTTCAATTGGGCCGATGAGACTCACGAGCGCAACGTCTTTTTGCAAACTGACCATGTCGTTCATCAGTGGGGGAACGACGCGGCGAATTGCTTGAGGCAATATCACATGGCGCATGGTCTGCGAGCTCGAGAGTCCAAGTGAGCGAGCAGCAGCGCGCTGACTTTCATGCACGCTTTCAATGCCAGCACGAAATACTTCAGCGACATAAGCGCTATACGTCATGCCGAGTGCAACTGAGCCCCAGATTAAGGGTGAGTTCCAGGGGCGCTCAAGACCAATGCCTGGTACACCAAACCCAACGAGGTAAATCCACAAGATCACTGGTACACCGCGCATGATGTCGGTGTATGCGATTACAAAGATGCGAACAGGAAACAGTGCTGGTGCGCGCGTGCTGCGGGCAATTGCGATCAACACCGCAACTATCAAGATGCACGGTGTTGTCCACGCAAAGATCTTGATGTCGAGCACAAAGGCGTGAAGGAGGTGAGGGAATGAATCGGTGAGACGCTCCCAATCGAAAAATGACTTCTTTACTCTGTCCCAGCGCGGCATGCGTGGAACAAGAAAAATGACTAACGCAAAAACGACGGCAGTGCTCAGTGCAGCAATGGTGTTGCTGCGCCGGCGCTGCCGTCGCTCAAACTCTTTTCGTTCAGTTTGAAGTTGCGTACGTAGTCCTTAGCCGAGGCTGATTACTGGAGCCTTGAGATTGTCGGACAGCCATGTCTGCACGATGGCGGCAAGCTCTCCTGAATCTTTCATCGCTGTTAATGCAACGTTGACACAATCAACGAGTGGGTTATTGAGATCGAAGACCATTCCAAATTGGTCGGCCTCGGTGCCCTCACCGGCTGGAAACTGACCAATCACGGTTGAGCCTTCAATCTCCACGGCGCTGATGTAGAGAGCCGTTGGCAAGTCGACAACGATTGCGTCAATTTGCTTGGCCTCAAGCGCTGCTTTTGCTGCAGCGTTGTCGTCGTAGACGTATGGCTCTGTTGTTGGAGCGATGTTGTCGATAAGAAATTGCAAACTCGTTGTACCGGACTGAACACCGAACTTCAATGCCTTCAGCGCTTCGACAGTGGTTGCACCAACTGCCGCGGAGTCTGCGTAGCCAACGATGGCCTGATTGGTGGAGTAGTACGGATCACTAAAGCTCACAGTTTGCTTGCGCTCTTCAGTAATGGAGTACTGCTGCAAATTGAAGTCGAAGTTTTTTGCTCCTGGTTGTACAGCCTCATCAAAGCTTGTGCGAACCCAGGAGACATTTGCTTTGTCGTAGCCCATTGCTGTTGCAACTGCGTAAGCAACTGCGGCTTCAAAACCTTCGCCCGATTCCGGAGCATCGTTTTCAACCCATGGCGAGAACGCAGGGTTGCCCGTGCCGATAGTGAGTTTTCCGTCTGCAAGAGTTTTTCCTGCTGTGCACTCGTTTCCAGTGCCACTTGCAGTTGCTGCTGCGGCAGTGGTGTCGGCTGATGAGCTGCTGCTTCCGCAGGCGCCCATAGTGAGGGACCCGATCGCCACGAGGGCAAGAAGGGCACGTTTGTTGGCTGATTTACGCATAATTTGAACCTTTCAGTCTTGGTCTGCCCAACACTAGTTGAGGCTTGGGTCGTGTCATAGGCTGTGGGGCATGACTATTAGCCACGCTTCCAACGAGGAAATCATCGGCCGTTCAGAAATTAACGACATCGAGGCAATTCTCAGTGTCGTCAATACTGATCCCAATGAAGTGCAACACAGCGTCAAGGGTGGTGGAGAAACCATCTTCACTTGGGACTACTCGCTAGCTCGTCCACAACTTCGCAAGCTGTATGAAAAAGCAAAGACCGGTCAATGGAATGGCTCCACCGATCTCGACTGGAGCACTTCGGTTGACATCGAGAAAACCATTACTGCCGACCAAGCACTCATCGGTAGTGGCATTGACCCTTCGCTGTACGCAGATACTCCACTCGCAAAATGGAATGACAAAGAGTGGCTTGATTTTGGTATCGAAAGTCGCAGATGGACGTTGTCGCAGTTTTTGCACGGCGAACAAGGTGCGCTCATTTGCACAGGCAAAATTGTGGAGACTGTCCCTTGGTACGACGCAAAGTTGTATGCCAGCACGCAAGTGATGGACGAAGCTCGTCACGTTGAAGTATTTGCTCGCTACCTGGACGAAAAAATGGGTGGCATGTATCCGGTCAATGCACACTTGAAGATGTTGCTGGACGACATCATTAAAGACAGCCGCTGGGACATGACATACCTGGGTATGCAGATCATGATCGAAGGACTTGCCCTTGCAGCATTCGGTTACTTGCATGAACTCACGGGTGAGCCACTGCTTAAGAAGTTGTTGCGTTATGTAATGAGTGACGAAGCACGTCACGTTGCATTCGGCGTTCTCAGCCTTAAAGAGGCATATGAAGACATGACGGACGCAGAGATCAAAGATCGCCAAGAGTTTGCCTTTGAAGCAAGCATCCGCATGCGTGACCGATTCTTGCAACAAGAAGTGTGGGAGCGCATGGGAGTTAAGCCACGCGATGTTGTTCCAATTACGATCAATGACCCAACTCGCAAGTTCTTCCAGCAGTTGTTGTTTGCCAAGATTGTTCCAAACTGCAAAAAGCTAGGACTGCTTGATCGCAATGACAAGTGGTTGCGTCATCGTTTCGAAGAAATGGATGTCATCCAATTCGAAGATCACGAGGACACAGGCGAAGAGTTCACCAAGTTTGAAATTGGTGCGCAACTCGCCACTGTTGGCGAATAGTCTCTGACGCATGGCGAGGTTCGGTCGAGTACTCACAGCAATGGTTACTCCGTTCGATAAGAACGGGGCACTCAACTTGGATGGTGCGCGACGCCTTGCAAAATGGCTGCAAGACAATGGCAATGACGGACTTGTTATTGCCGGAACAACAGGCGAGTCGCCAGTTCTTACCGACGATGAGCGTTTAAGTCTGTTTGCGGCTGTCGTTGAGGCCGTTACGATTCCGGTCATTGCTGGAACGGGCACAAACGACACGGCGCATTCGGTGCACTTAACCAAAGAGGCAAGCAAACTTGGTGTAGCTGGCATCTTGGCAGTAACTCCGTATTACAACCGTCCATCGCAGGTGGGCATTGAAGCACATATGCGTGCGATGTGCGCTGCAACTTCACTGCCTGTTGTTGTGTACGACATTCCGGTGCGCACTGGCCGCAAAATCTCGACACAGTTGTTGCTCAAGTTGGCGCGTGAAGTAAAAAACGTGGCCGCAGTAAAAGACGCAGCAGGCAACCCAGCAGAATCTGCAGTGTTGATGTCGCAAGCACCTGCTGGTTTCGAGTTGTACAGCGGAGATGATGGACTCACGCTTCCATTTATGGCTATTGGCGGTTGCGGTGTAATTGGAGTTGCGACTCACTGGACTGGGCAAGATCATCAAGAGATGTTTGATTATTGGGCTAAGGGCGATGTTGATGGTGCTCGACGAGTGAATGCCCGCATGCTCGAGAGTTTTGCGTTTGAGACTGGCGACGACAATCCAAACCCATTGCCGAGCAAAGTGATGATGAACTTGTTGGGTCTTGAAGTGGGCGAGGCAAGATTGCCGATGGGTCCACCACCAGCGGGCCTCGAAGAGCGTGGCAAGAAAGTGCTTGAAAACTTGCGCGCTGCTCGCTTGGCACAAAAATAATGGCAGCGCCAGTCCGGATTATTTTTCTTGGTGGTTTAGGTGAGATAGGTCGCAACTGCATGGCGATCGAGCAAGACGATCGGCTACTCCTCATTGACTGTGGATTGATGTTTCCTGACGCAGATATGCACGGCATCGACTTGGTGTTGCCCGACTTCACGTATCTGCGCGAAAATGCGCACCGCATTGAAGCTTGTGTTGCTACACATGGTCACGAAGATCACGTTGGTGGCTTGCAGTTTTTGCTCCGTGAGCTTTCATTCCCAATTTATGGCTCGCCGGTCACGCTTGGTCTTGCTCGTAACCGCATTGAAGAGGCTGGACTACTCGGCAAGACCGAATTGATTCCAGTTGTCGATAACGAGCGTCGTCGCATTGGGCCATTCGATGTTGAGTTCATTCCCGTTACGCACTCTGTTCCATTTGCACACGCAATTGCGCTTCACACTCCTCAGGGCGTAATTATTCACTCGGGCGACTTCAAGATCGATCTCACTCCGGTTGATGACCGCCGAACAGACTTGGCTCGACTTGGTGCATTAGCG
>CAINTF010000031.1 GCA_903853285.1 uncultured Acidimicrobium sp.
CGTTGGCGCAAGTGTTGATCATTTTGGATTGCAGCCAACTTTTGTTGTGCTGATGTCGATTTTTGCTGCGACTGGAGTGTTGATCGCTTCGTTGCCCGTGTTCCGCGGGCTCTAAGGTATTTATCGTGCCACTTCATCCGCAAGCCCAAGTGATTGCGGATCTCATTGCTTCAGTAAATTCGAGACCAATCGCTGATGCGGCACCAGTAGACGTTCGAGCTTCGTACAAACTTGCGACCATTCCTCCAACAGACGAAATGGACGAGATTCGAGAAGTTGATGCAGGTGGAGTGCCGTGCAGGCTTTATCGGCCGTCAAAATCGAACGACTTGGGACTCCTTGTGTATTTCCACGGTGGCGGATTCGTTATTGGCGATCTCGACACTCATGCCGGAGTCGCGAGTTCGCTTGCAGCCAAATCTGGTCACGCTGTATTGGCGGTTGATTATCGCTTGGCTCCAGAGCATAAATTTCCCGCGGCAATAGACGATGCGCTTGCCTCGGTCGAGTGGGCATTTAAGAATGCGAAATCGTTGGGAATCGATCCAAACCGCATTGCGGTTGGGGGAGACTCAGCCGGTGGCACATTGGCTGCACTTGTGTGCCACTCAATGGTTGTGCCAATCAAATTTCAGATGCTCATTTATCCAGGTGTAGACGCATCAATGTCGTATCCATCTATTTTGGAAAATCGAAGTGGCCCACTGTTGACACTCGATGTACTGAAGTGGTTTCAGAAGCATTATTTGCGCGATGCAAGTGACATTAGCGATGTGAAAGCCTCACCGATTTTGGTATCTGATGAGATCTTGAAGCAGATGCCACCAGCAATTGTCATTTCGGCAGAATTTGATCCAATACGTGATGAAGGCGAAGCGTATGGTCGTCGACTCATAGAGAATGGTGTGAGCGTCACCACCACCCGATACATCGGCGAGTTCCACGATTTCTTTAAAATGATTGGCGCTCTTGATGATGCCGAGCTTGCTCATCAGCAAGTCGCAGCATTGTTGCGCAAATATCTCGCCTGATTTAGCGAATGGCGATTAGCGATTTCGTGTTATTCGTTGCCTTGAACTCTGTCAAGTTGCGGTGCATCAGCGTCGAGTAGTGCGATGACGTCACCAGGTGTGATAGCTGTGCAAAATTCTCCGTGCAAGTTGGCAACCGTCATGTCGTGCACAAGTTCGGCGTCGTAGTCGGCGCCATCAAGACCGATGCGATTAGTCGTCGCGCAACAGTCAGGTACGAGGTATGTGTCAAAACCAAGATTGCCGGCCATCCGCGTAGTGGTCTCGATGCACATGTTGGTAAAGAAACCGACAATCACAAGTCGCTTGATTCCTTTGCGGCGCAATTGAATTTCAAGATCGGTGCCAATGAACCCGCTGTTGACATCTTTTTCAACACAAATGTCGGTTGGCTGCACTTCGAAGCCCTCTTTTTGTGCACCTGTAGGGAGTGAAAACTTGAGCGGCGAAGCTGCTTCACGAGAGTCGTGTCGCGTGTACGCGATAGTGAGTCCATGTTGACGAAACGCGGCGAGCAAACGCAGCATGTGCGATTCGGCGTCGGGGTTGTTGCGGCGTCCGGTTGGCCCACCCCAATGCTCGAGCACGTCGACGCCCTTTTGGACATCAACGAGGAGAAGTGCGGTATCGCTAGAGAACTGTGTGATCACGCCAATGAGCATAGTCATTGGTTACGAGCGAGATGCCGTAAGTTGTTTGTTATGTGGCATGCCATCTTTGATCTACACCCATCAGTACTCGAAAAAGTGTTGAGACCACTCATCATTTACGGGTTCTTACTTATCGCGTTGCGACTCGGTGGTCATCGTGAACTCGGTCAAAGTAATGCTTTGCAGTTTGTATTGCTGCTTTCGATTGCAAACGCGGTTCAGAATGGCATTATCGGAGTGGATGACTCGATTACTGGTGCACTAATCGGCGCGATCACATTGTTCATCGCTAATGGCGTAGTTGAGCTTATTGCGAGTCGCAATCGTTGGTTCCATCAGGCAGTAATCGGACAATCAATAGTCTTGGTGTCAAATGGAAAAGTAAATTTGCGACTGCTTAAACGTCAGCGATTAAGTGAAGATGATTTGGTTTCGGCAGCGCAAGGGGCAAACTCAATACACGACATTGATCGTGCGGTAATAAACGTCAATGGCGAAATTGTTGTGACCTTGCATAAGGATTTCGAATTGAGTGAGCAGATAAAAGCCCTCAATTTGCGTATAGATAAATTGCTTGCAGTTAAGCCTTAAGTGGAGTGTGTCGCTTCTCGAAAATACGGATGAGCACGAATGTAGTAATCGTGATTGGGCCGATAAAGAGCACCAGTGAGGCAATGCGCCCAACGTTTGGTTCTTTGAACGAAAAATAGATCATCGAAACCATCCAGATTGTTGACGCGATGACGTTGGGAATACGAAAGCGTTTGACCTTGATGGTGTGCGGAAACTCGACTTTGCTGAGAGTCAACCACGAGATAGCCAGGGTGATTACGACGTTGAGAGTGGTGTTATTTTCAAGTATCCAAAGCGTGGGGATCACGAGGTTCCAGGCTGCGGGAAAACCAGAAAACCAGTGATCGTCAGACTCGCCATTGGTTTGGCTAAACCACATCGCTGATGACCCAAGTACCGCGGCGATGGCGAGTTGACCGGAAAGTCCGTGTGTGACTACGCCAAATTGCCACATGAATGCGCAGGGCACAAGTACGCAGGTCACGTAGTCAATGACAAGATCCAGAATGTATCCATTGAATCGTGGGGCAAGTGAAGTGCTCATCCATTTGCGGGCGATCGGACCATCAACTCCATCGATAGCGACAGCGATCATCATCCAAACAATTGCGCTTGTTGGCGACTTATCAAGCACAGAAACGAGGGATGCCATGCCCGCAAAAATGCCCGTGACCGTGAGAACATGGATCATGAGGTCGAGACGTGTTTCGTTTGCGGTATGGGTTGTCACCGGATCAACACTACTCTGCAGCGTGAAATGATGACCGTCCAACACCGAAGATTGTTCTCATACTTATGGCTTCTGGCCGTGATGCTCTGGTGCGCGATTCGTATCGGTGCGGTGAGCGTGTGGCTCTCAAAATATGGCGTGAATACTTCGGTATTTGCTGTCGTGGAAATTGTGTCGTCAGTAATTTATGGAGTTGCTTCAGCAAAAACTGTGCTTGCACTTGTCGATAAGCGACGCCGTGTTGCATTGCTGTGGGGTAGTGCATCTGCAATCTCGTATTTAGCGCCAGATGTTTATGTGTTTTCGACCGGACAATCGCTGCCGATGTTGTCATATGTAGTGATCATCACGCTGATTGTTGTGCTTGGAAGCGTGGGCATTGTCGATGCGCGCCGCCGCTACGTCCAGTATTCGAAAGACAAAATCACACGCGATTGATGACTGAGGTTTACGTCGCTATTTGCGACGTGAGTCTCGCGCTGCCGGCATCCAGTTTTCACCAGCAGTTGCATCGATGCGAGCCAAAAATCGGTGTCCTATTGGCTCAATGAGCTCAACAAATTCGAGAGTATGTTGCTCGCCAAGGTGACGCCATGCTTTTTCGCACAATTCGTTCGTGGTGTCTTCGATCTGTTCTCTAAATGCAAGTCCGGCATCATTGATGCGTCCGTTGTTCACAAAGCCACGGGCATCGAGTGCGACCCAAGCATCTTCAAGTTGAGCATCGTCGGCGCCGCGACTGCGCGGAATCCAGTCGCCAGGGTATCCAAGATATGCATCGTGTAATAGTCCGGCTTGCACGCCACTCACATCGTGACTTGCAAGTACCGCAAAGTGTGTATCGCCACGCCACTCACGAATGCAATTGACAGCAAGCCAAGCAGACAGAACAGGGTTGTCTTCGCAGCGGGGCCACGCGCGATGTGCCGCATACAGAACTCGACCACCGAGGGGCAGTGAGTCGGCAGCATCCCAAAGCGGCAGAGCCAACTTTCCAAGTTGCTCGAGTATCTCAGGTGCGTATTCGCGCAATCCACGATCAACTGCTTCGTTGCGGATGCGGTAAGCGTCTTCAAACGTGGTGTGCTGGCGAGCAACATCGAGACAGACGTCAATGAACTCTTTGCGAATCGAATAGAACGCCGCAGTGACGGCATTATTGCCAACCGAAGCAAGTGGAGCAGAGCGCGTGGTGATGTAATAACCCAAGCCGTTTGGCACGCCGAGCGCAGTGAAGCGCGCAATCGCATCTGGGTCCCAGTAAATCCAACCGATGAGTCGGTGCGACGCAAGCGATGCTCTAGCACTGAGGTCACGCCAATTTGTCATGCGCAAACGGTATCAGTCATGCAAGAATTGCAAACAACTGTGAGTACCCCAAGTTTGTTTTCTGATGCACAAGAGCTGCTTCCTTTTGATGGCAGTGCTGTGTTGTATCCACGATTCTTAGATGTCGACTTTGCTCATGGTGCATTCGAAGAATTGAAAACTGCGACGCCGTGGGAGCAGCCAGAGATGGTCATGTTCGGCCAAAAGCATGCGCAGGCTGGGCTCTCTACATGGTTTACCGATACTGGAATTTCGTACCAGTATTCGGGGATCGTGCGCGAGGCACACCCGATGACGCCGCTGCTCGCAAAGATCGGCGCAATGTGCACCGCACGCACTGGTGCACAATTCAACTCGGTTCTCGTGAACCTGTATCGAGATGGGCAAGACAGTGTGAGTTGGCATTCAGACAATGAAGCAGTCAATGGCAAGGAGCCAACGATTGCATCGGTCAGTCTCGGTGCGACGCGTCGTTTCGACCTGCGACACAAAGGAACGAAGGAGATGGTTCGTGCAGACCTTGAAGACGGATCACTCTTGGTGATGTCTGGTCTCTCGCAGCACTGTTGGGTGCATCAGATTGCAAAAACGAGAACACCAGTCGGTCCGAGAGTCAATCTCACGTTCCGACTGGTGCAAGCGTAAATATTTTGTTTTAGATCAGTTTCTTTTCGCCTTTTGGAGAAAAAGCGTGGATGAAGCCCGCGATGCTGGCAAGCAACATCACAAGTGCTCCGAGGAAACTGAGCATTGCTGCAAGTGCGGCTTTCTCACCGAAGATGCTGAATCCGTATGAAGTGAGCAAGAGCCCGCGAAGAGTTTCGCCTTTGAACATTGTCTCTCGTTGTCCATTGATCTTGTCGAGGTCGGTTTTCAGTGCATCGATGTTGCTGGCATTGGCTGTCGTTGCATCAGCAAGAGCTGTCTTTGCCTTTGTTTGAATAGCACCAAGAGTTGCGTAAG
>CAINTF010000032.1 GCA_903853285.1 uncultured Acidimicrobium sp.
GAAATCGCGCGTCGTGGTTCAATCATCGACATTTTTCCAAGCACTTCCAACACTCCGGTGCGCATCGACTTGTGGGGCGACGAAGTAGACAGACTCACTTCATTCAATGTCAATGACCAACGTTCTACCGATCCGCTAGACGAAGCTGTCATTTTCGCCGCACGTGAGCTGCAACTTGATGAACAGGTCATGGATCGCGCGAGATCACTTGTAGCCACTGAGTCATGGGGTCGCGAGCATTGGGATCGATTGGCGGACGGAGGAAACTTCGACGGCATGGAGAGTTGGTTGCCATGGTTGATTGAAAAAGATTTGCTGCTCACCGATGTATTGCCAGTTGACTGCGAACTGCTCTTGGTCGAACCTCGTCGCATGCGCGACCGCGCACACGACCTACTTGCAGAAGAAGACGATCTTGCTCGAGCACTTGCGTCCACGTGGGCTCGCGATGCCGACAAAACTTTCCCTCGTCTCCATGCCGAGATTGACAGACTGCTTGGATCATCAACTTCATTGCGAGCAATCTCATTGTCCCTCCCAGCCGAAACCATCGATGCTCCTTCGGTGCAATCCACTGGTTGGGGTCCAATCTCTGGCGATGCACAGGCAACCGCCAAGCGCGTTCAACAACTGTTGTCCGAGAAATGGACAGTTGTTATTGCCGCAGAAGGTACTGGCTCCGCCGATCGACTCAAAGAAGTTTTCTCTCAAGAAGGCGTAGCAGTAGATGTAATTGTGGCGCCGCTGCATTACGGCATGTCGTTACCAAATTGCAAACTCTCGATCATTGCCGAAGCAGACCTCACAGGGCGTCGGCGCATGCACAGACAACCGCGCGCAAAAACAAACAAGCGCGACACCGTTTCAGTTTTTCAAGATCTCAAGCCGGGCGATTATGTCGTGCACCACTATCACGGTGTTGGTCGCTACGAAGGAATGGTCAAGCGACAGATCAGTGGATCAGAGCGTGACTATTTGTTGCTTGCTTACAAAGACGGCGACAAGTTATATGTCCCAACCGATCACATCGACGGAGTGCGCCAATACATAGGCGGCGAAAAGCCAACACTGCACCGCCTGGGTGGCAGTGACTTTGCACGGTCGAAACAACGAGTTCGTTCAGCGGTCCGCGAGATTGCTCAAGAACTCGTGGTGCTGTACCAGCGCAGAGTTAACGCCGTTGGTCATGCTTTCTCTCAAGACACTCCATGGCAGCACGAAATGGAAAGTGCATTCCCCTTTGTTGAAACACCGGATCAGCGCACTGCTATTGATCTCGTAAAAGCAGACATGGAACGAAGCGTGCCGATGGATCGCTTGGTGTGTGGCGATGTTGGTTTTGGTAAAACCGAAGTCGCTGTGCGCGCCGCGTTCAAGTGCGTGCAAGACGGCAAACAGGTTGCAATCCTTGTTCCAACTACATTGCTTGCGTCTCAGCACGGCAACACATTCAGCGACCGCTTCGCCGGTTACCCAATTCGCGTCGAGGTGATCTCGCGATTTCTTACTGCAGCACAAGCCAAAAAAGTTATTGCTGGTCTCGCAACAGGCGAAATCGATTGTGTCATTGGCACACACCGATTGTTGCAAGACAACATCAAGTTCAAAGACCTCGGCCTCTTAGTCGTAGACGAAGAGCAACGCTTCGGAGTCACTCACAAAGAAGCAATGAAGCAGCTCAAAACAAATGTGGACGTGCTCACACTGACCGCGACTCCAATCCCCCGCACACTCGAAATGAGTCTTGTAGGTATCCGCGACCTATCGCTATTACAAACACCGCCTGCTGACCGTCAACCAATCCTCACATTTGTAGGAGAACATGACGAGCGTGTAGCAACAGAAGCAATTCGTCGCGAACTCCTGCGCGATGGTCAAGTGTTCTGGGTGCACAATCGCGTGCAGTCGATTGAAGATCGTGCGCGCGAATTGCGCGAATTGGTGCCAGAGGCCCGCATTGCTGTTGCCCATGGCCAAATGGATGAAGCCACCCTCGAACAAACAGTGATCGATTTTTGGGAAGGTAAATACGACGTGCTCGTGTGCACGACCATCATCGAAAGCGGCATCGACATGCCAACTGTCAACACGCTGGTAGTTGAGCGGGCTGATTTGTTGGGCCTTGGTCAGTTGCACCAATTGCGCGGTCGTGTTGGTCGCAGTGGTTCGCGCGCATACGCATATCTGTTTCATCCACGAGATCGCGTGCTGTCGGAAGATGCGTATGAGCGACTCAAAACAATTGGCGAAGCAACAGAGCTCGGTAGCGGATTCAAGATTGCAATGCGTGACCTCGAGATTCGTGGTGCAGGAAACTTGCTCGGCGAAGCCCAAAGCGGACACATCGCAGCAGTTGGCTACGACCTCTATTGCCAACTCGTCACCGAAGCGGTCGCCGAGATGAAAGGTGAGGAGGTTCCATCAGTTGTTCCAGAGCTCAAACTCGACGTGCCAACCAATGCTTTCTTGCCTACCGACTACGTCGCCAAGGAAGAGTCACGTTTGGACGCGTACCGTCGACTTGCAGCCGTCACTTCAATCGCTGACGTAGAAGATATTCGCAACGAATGGCTCGACCGATACGGCCCATTGCCACAGCCCGCTCTTGCACTGATCAACGTGGGTCTGTTGCGCGCAGAATGTCATCGCCTCGGTTTGCGCGAGTTGGTTGTGGCCGATGGACGCGCGCGCATGTTGCCAATCTCGCTCAAAGCAAGCGAAGTAATGCGCTTGCAACGCATCGCTAAAAACCCAGATTGGAACGAGAAGATCAAACAACTCGTAGTCACATTGCCACGTGCAACCAATCCAAAGATCGACGACGGCGCTACTGTCACATTTCTTGTTGGATTCCTCCAAGAACTTGTTGAGCCAGCCAACTAGGCTCTATCAAATGTCAAACGCCGCAAACACCCCTCAAACCAACCGATTCAGTCGCCCAACCGCACTTGCAGCGATGCTTGTTTCATTGGTTCTTGTTGCTGCTGCTTGCGGATCCTCTTCCACAGCAAACAATGCCCTTTCACTCAATGGCGACAGCGTTTCGGTCGACAAGTTTGAGAAAACAATTCTTCAATTGTCAGACGCGAAGCAAATCACGCTTGAGAATGGCAAGGCCACAGGAGATGTCGCCCGTTCAGTACTGGGCGCAATGTTGCGAGGTGTTGCAACGAGCCAAATCGTTCAGCAATACAAAGAGGCAGCTACTCAAGCAGACAAAGACGCTGTGCTCAAGCAAATGCAACAGGATCCAAATTTTGATGCATTAGGCCCAGACTTAAAAGATCTCATCCTGTCCATGAATGCAGAAGACTTGGCGCTCGCTCGCATTAAGGCGCCAGCCGAAAAAGAAGTTGCCGCAATGTACGAAAAAGCACCTGCGTCACTCGGCGCAATGTGCATCCAGCACATCCTCGTAAAAGAATCGGCAACCGCCGACAAAGTTTTGAAGCTGCTCAATGAAGGCGGAGACTTCAAAAAGCTTGCCGGAGAATATTCGATCGAGCCGAACGCTGGCACAACAGGTGGCGTATTAGGAAGCGCAGATGGCGACTGCTTGTTGCTCAGTGATTATCAGGCGCAATTCGATGCAGGTTTCACTGCAGGTGCATTGCTCGCAAAAGCAGGTGTCCCATACGGCCCAGTCAAGAGCAGCTTTGGTTACCACGTGATTTTGGTTCGCCCATACGCAGACATCAACTTGTCGCTCAACGCTCTCTTGGCAAAAACACCAGGGCAAATGCTCGTTGTAGGTCTACTTGCCACGAGCACAGTCACAGTTGGTTCGCAGTACGGTCACTTCGATGCGGCCACCAACAAAATCGTCGCCAACTAAAGCGAAAGAGATTCACCAGTCATGACCGCACGTGTTGTGATTGTGGGCCTCGGGCCAGGACCACTAAATACAGTCACGCAAGCAACACTGGAAGCAATCGAACGCATCGACGTTCAGTTTGTGCGCACA
>CAINTF010000033.1 GCA_903853285.1 uncultured Acidimicrobium sp.
GATGTCCGCAAAATTGCGAACAACTGGTACTGAGCGCACAATCTGATTACTTGGATCTGTTGCGCCGATGATGATCCGCAGTGGTGAACCCCACTTGTCAATATCTTCAGGCCCAACATTCAACTGGCAATTTCCAAATCGATCCACCCATGTCACTTCACTCAGCAACTGCCCGCCCTCTTCGCGCGGTAGCGGAACAACACCTGGCAACAACAAACTCGGGTCGATCTCATCGCCCAAATCGGTGAGCGCAACGCCATTGCAAAGATGTGCCGCAGCCGGTGCAAAAATATCGCGCCCCGCAAACGTGTCGCCTGGTGAGGCCAGTTGATATGCAGGATTATTCAGCACCACTGCCTGATCTGGCCCTCCCGCAAGTGCAACTGCTCCTGGCAAAAGACCATTATCGGGACCAATAAAAATGCCCTTGCCGCCGCCAACCGAGATCGCAATTGCTCGTCGCGATCCACCCACGCCTGGATCGACAACTGCAAGCACCACACCAGTCGGAACGTATGGAACACATCGTGCAAGTGCAAGCGAACCAGCGCGCACATCGAACGGAGTTACATCGTGCACGAGATCGATCACATTGACATGCGGCGCGATGTCAGCAATAACTGCTTTGACAACACCAACAAATTCATCTTGCGTTCCGTAGTCGGAAAGAAAAGATACGTGAGAAAATTTGTTCATCACAACACACTCACGCGAAACAAAACGTCGAGATTAAAAACGTCGTGATTGAAAACGACCCGAGATACACGAATGGACCGGTGCCAACCCCCCGACGGCACCGGTCCAAACGGCGCGCTCTTGCGAGCGCGACTTCCAGTTGGGGGGTAAACCCCTGCTGGAAACTGTGACCTAGGACATACCCTACGCACATTGTTAGAAAGTTCAAGCATTTTTGACCGTGAATTTTCACGAACCCATTTCACGACTTCGCGACACCGCGGCCTGCACTGTTGCCTCGATGGCTGCACGAATACCAGCCTGCTCTAAGGCCTGTATTGCAGACGCTGTAACACCATTTGGTGATGTCACATTTGCGCGTAACTGCGCGGGTGTTTCGGCTGACTGTTGCAACAATTTCGCCGAACCCACGAGTAACTGGCGAACCAATGCATTAGCAATTTCGGGCGACAAGCCGGCCCCTACAGCAGACGACATCAGGGCCTCGGCAACCAAAAATATATACGCGGGTCCCGAACCAGAAATTGCGGTTACCGCATCCAACAAAGTTTCTTCTACTCGTACCACTGTGCCAACGCTGCCCAACACCGACTCGGCCCAGACCATGTCGGCTTCGACACACTGCGAAGATCCGCTGATTGCTGCAGCACCTTCACCGACAAGTGCAGGAGTATTTGGCATTGCACGCACAACAGCAGTCGTTGCACCCGCAGCAGCTTGCAACGTAGTCAGCCCGATACCTGCGGCAATTGAAAGCACTCGTGTTGCACCAGCTTGCGCAAGTGCAGCGCAAGTTTCTGCCGCTGCAGGTGGCTTAACAGCAATCACTCCTGCCGTACACGCAACAATTTTTTCGGACGTAACAATTCCTGGATACAGCGCGTTCAATTGCGCTCGCCTATCGCTTGATGTTTCGACAACGGTGATGAGTGATGCTGGCCAGCCAGCTTTCAATAACCCGGCGACGAGAGCGGCACCCATATTGCCTCCACCAACAAATGTGATGGGAGTGCGAGCTGCCGAATTCATTGTGGTCAGGCTAGCGAGATGCGTCCGAGCCACTCAACCGACTTCCCCGACCGCTAAGGGCTCGGACGCAACCCCTATGTGTGCGGTCAGTTGCCCGATTGGCTGTTAAAACGGCTCGCAAATCCAATCTGCAAAAAGCCTTTGAAATACTGCTCCACGGTCGAATACAGAGTGCCAATTGCCCTGTCGAGCTCGTTCTCGTTTAGTGATCCGAGCAGTAATTCTCCGCGCAAGAAAACAGCATCTTCAGCGCCAATGGAAAAATGCGCTCCTACGAGTTTTTCATTGCGCCGCAGCAACGACTCATACAACGCCTCGGCATTTTCTTCGGGAGCTGGCATCACATACGTCTCGTAGCGCAATGTTCGCTGACCCAGCGTCAACCACACGGTCGTAAATTCTTTCTCTTCACCTTGCATGCGCACGTACCAACGAATGTCTCCGTCAGTACTTCGATCTACAGCGAGGATTGCAGGATTGTTTGACTGGAGATGTGCCAACCAACCGTCTATTTGCTGTTCGATTCGTGCAAGCGCCAAATCGTCAAACAGATCGCTCACTACTTGCAAGCCACCAATTCGCGCTCAAGTAATTGTGCATACACTTCGCGCACAGTATGTGCAGCCGATTTCCACGAATACGCCTTTGCGCGCTCGGCAGCTGCGGTGCCCATGGCCAACGCAAGCAATGAATCATCGAGTAGTCGCGCAGTGAACTTTGCAAAATCGTCAACTTTGCGGCCAGGTACTAGAAAACCAGTGCGACCGTGATCGATCAAGCTGAGCAACCCGCCAACACCAGTAGCGACAACCGGAATTCCGCAAGCACCGGCTTCGAGCGCAACCAATCCAAAACTCTCGCTGCGCGAAGGCACCAGCACAACATCGGCAGCGCGATAAAAAGTAGACAACAAGTGGTGAGGCTGTGGATCAAAGAAATGCACTCGCCCTTCCAAATTGTTCTCAGCGATGATGCGTTGCACACGATCAAGTTCGGCTGCACCATCTGCGCCGCTTGCGCCACCGACAACTACAAGTTGCGCATCTTTGCGACCGAGTTGCGCAAGAGTTTGTACTGCAACATCGAGACCCTTCAGTGGCTGAATGCGACCAACAAACAACAAGATTGGTCCACTGCCAAGTCCGAGAGCATGTCGCGCACCGCGACGATCACCTGGAGAAAAGAATGCGCGCTCAACACCTGGTGCAACAACCTCGATCGTTCCTGGCGCACTTCCATATAACGACTCAAACTGCGAACGCTCTTCAGGACAACTCACACAAATTGCATCAGCGCAGCCGATGATTTCCAATTCCGATTTTTCGCGAATTGGAGACTCAATGTCGCCACCGAGTCCTTTGACCCGAGCAAACGTATGAAATGTAGTGACGAGAGGCAAATTCAATTCGTGCTTCAAACGGTGCCCCGCCATACCAGACAGCCAATAATTGGCGTGTACTAAGTCTGCCCCACCATTTCGCTGCAGATGCCACGCAACCGAATCTGTAAATTCGTCTACGACACCGAGCATTTCTTCTTTTGGCAAATCAACATCACCAGCTCGCACATGGACGACGCGATGATTCGGCTCAACCATGACCTCTTCCGGAAGTCCAGCTCTCC
>CAINTF010000034.1 GCA_903853285.1 uncultured Acidimicrobium sp.
GATCTAACAACTTGGCGAGTTTTCGGTTGGTGATTGGTGGGTGATGACGGGCGGACGTGATGGTGTGGTGGCGCGCGCACTTAACGAGCAAGGACCAAGCGCTGCCGAGCGACGAGTGCAGCAAATGAAGACAGCGTTTGGTAATGACAACGTGCTGATGGAAGTGTGGGATCACGGCGACCCCTTGGACTCTGTGCGCAACGACGTGCTTGTGCAGATTGCGCATCGCAACAACTTGACCAGTGTTGCAACCAACGATGTGTTGTATGCAACTGCAAGGCAGCATCGCTTAGCTACTGCGGTCGCTGCGGTGCGCGAACGCAGCAGTTTGGACGATGTGGATGCAACGTTGCCGCCAGCTGCGACGGCTTACGTGCGCAGTGGTGCCGAACAACATCGCCGTTTTGCGCGTTACCCAGGTGTAGTGCAATGTGCGGCCGAGATCGGCAAAGATGCGGCCTTCGACTTGCGACTCGTTGCTCCGCGGTTACCACCGTTTCCATGTCCAAACGGGTTGGATGAGATGTCGTATTTGCGGCAACTCGTGCAGGTTGGTGCCACGCGTAGGTATGGCATACGTCCAACTGACATGCGTGAAGATTTATCGCTGCGCGCTCGTGCATGGCAAGTAATTGATCACGAACTAGAAGTCATTTCGGCTCTTGGCTTTGCCGGATATTTCTTGGTGGTGTGGGACATCGTGCAGTTCTGTGAACGCTCCAATATTTTTTGTCAGGGGCGTGGCAGCGCGGCCAACTCTGCTGTGTGTTATTCGCTCGACATCACAAAGGCCGATGCGGTGTCGCTGGGTCTGTTGTTTGAACGATTTTTATCACCAGAACGAGATGGACCACCCGACATTGATATCGACATCGAAAGTGGTCGACGTGAAGAAGTAATTCAATATGTGTACCAACGCCACGGTCGGCATCATGCGGCACAAGTAGCCAATGTGATTACGTACCGTGCGCGTTCTGCTGTGCGCGACATGTCGCGAGCACTTGGTTTTGCGCCAGGTCAGCAAGATGCGTGGAGCAAACAGGTAGATGCGTGGGGTTCGCTTGGAGTCACGGTCAAAAGTGATGACCACAACATTCCTGCTGCGGTGCTCGATCTTGCTCGGGAGGTGCAAGACGCACCACGGCATTTGGGCATTCACTCTGGTGGCATGGTGATGTGTGATCGCCCCGTGACCGAAGTGTGTCCGGTTGAGTGGGGGCGCATGGAAGGACGCAGCGTATTGCAGTGGGACAAAGACGATTGTGCTGCAGCTGGATTGGTCAAGTTTGATCTGTTGGGGCTTGGCATGTTGTCGGCGCTCCACAACGCAGTCGACTTGATTGAAGAGTTTCGCGGAGTACGAGTAGATCTAGCAACGATTCCACAAGAAGATGATGTGTACGCAATGTTGTGTCGCGCCGACACGGTTGGCGTATTTCAGATCGAGTCGCGAGCGCAGATGGCCACATTGCCCAGGCTCAAGCCACGACGTTTTTACGATCTCGTTGTCGAGGTTGCGCTCATTCGACCAGGCCCGATTCAGGGTGGCTCGGTGCATCCATATATACGTCGACGCAATGGTCAAGAGCCGATCACGTATTTGCATCCGTTGCTCGAAAATAGTCTTGGCAAAACATTGGGTGTGCCGTTATTTCAAGAACAACTTATGCAGATGGCAATTGATGTGGCCGGCTTTACGCCATCGGAGGCCGACGAGTTACGTCAAGCGATGGGTTCAAAAAGGTCGCAGTCGCGAATGCAGCGACTGAGCGAGCGACTGTATGCAGGCATGGCTGAGCGGGGCATTGTTGGTGATGTTGCTGATCTGATCTTTATGAAGATGTCGGCATTTGCGAGTTACGGTTTTCCCGAAAGTCACTCGGTGAGTTTTGCGTATCTCGTCTATTCGTCTGCCTGGATCAAACTTCATGAGCCAGCAGTATTTTGCGCCGCGCTTTTAAATGCGCAGCCGATGGGTTTTTGGTCGCCGCATTCGTTAGTGCAAGACGCTAAACGTCACGGTGTCGAAGTACGCAGTGTGGACATCAATGCATCTCGCGCCGATGCGACGCTTGAAGCATGCGGAGAGTCGACGGGTGGGTTGGCTGTACGACTTGGCGTTGGGTCGGTGCGCGGCTTGAGTAGCGCGGTTGCACGTGAGATCGAAACAAACCGACCGTTTGTAAATATGGAAGACCTCGTGCGCAAAGTTCCACAGCTGCATATTGGGCAGCTTGAGGCACTGGCTACAGCCGGAGCATTTAATGAATCGTTTGGGCAACAGCGTCGAGATGCTTTGTGGAGTGCTGGCGCAGTGATTCAATCTCGACCCGATCGATTACAAGGCGTTACAACTGGCGCCGCTTCACCGCAGTTGCCGGGCATGCAACCGGTCGATGAAATGATTGCCGATCTGTGGGCTACGGGGGTTGCGTCGAGTGGTCATCCCACTGAATTTTTGCGTGTTGAACTTGCGCGCATGGGTGTGGCAACAGCAACAGAGTTGCCAGCGTGTGGCGTGCGAGGCGACGAAAAAGTATTGGTTGCGGGCACCGTGACGCACAGGCAGCGACCAGCGACCGCTCAAGGTGTGACGTTCATCAGTTTGGAAGACGAGACCGGATTGATCAATGTGGTGTGTTCGCAGGGGTGCTGGATTCGATATCGCAAGGCAGCAAATGGTGCGGGGGCATTACTAGTGCGCGGTCGTCTCGAGGTGGGGGACGGCGGAGTAATCAACGTGGTTGCCGAACACATTGCGCCACTTGCGGTTGGTGCCAAAGTCATGGCGCGCAATTTTCGCTAAATGGCTAAATAGCTAACTGGCGAATTTGTAGCGACTTACTCGGCAGGTTTTTCGTTTAGCCCATCATTAAACATGCGGTATGTTTCGTAAATATCTTTGCACTTGTCGCAGAGCGGCAGTTGTTTTGGGTCACGAGATGGAATCCAAACGTGTCCACACAATGCTTCGAGGGGAGTGCCATAGATGCGGGCCTCGAGCACTTTGGATGCAGCATCTTCGCCGGGTTCGGTTTTGACGATGTGAGCCATTGCCGGCTCGCCAGTCATGGCCTCACGTTCCGTAACCGGCTCCGTGATTGTCGGTCGAGTCTTGAGTGGTGTTGGCGTGCTCACACTTCCTACACTAGAGCCATGCCTACGTACGAGTTTCGATGCAAGACATGTGACGAAGTTTTTGAAGAACGCCGTGCGATGTCAGAAGCCAATGACCCAGCGCAGTGCCCGCAAGGTCATGACAACTCGGTGCGCTTGCTGAGTGTGTTTGCGTCAGTCGGAGCGTCTGCACCGCAACAAGCACCAGCGCCGCGCAGTGGTGGTGGTTGCGGTGGCGGCTGCGCCTGTCATTAATTGATATCGCGCAAATTGATCACCGAACCACGAGTGACAACAAGCCAGTCGATGAGTTTGAGGCCGGCATGTTTGCACAGGTCTTGAGCAGTTTCTAAATAATTGGAATCATTGCTGCGATCGCATGCATAAGGTTCGACAGTGCAGATGCTGAGCGAAGTTGCATCGAGCACCGACGAGCACAAACCAATGGCGTAATTGATGTTGTTTGTGCAGGATGCAACTGCGTCAAACGACATGAGGCCCACTCCGCGAAGTTGATTGTCGAGCATTAAGACCAACATCTCTTCGCACAGTGGACGGCGAAGCGCAAGTGAAAATACTGCCAGTGCCGCATGTGGACTTGAAACTGGGTCGGTATTTGCGCGTGGAAGATGGATGGGGGCACGAAGAGTCTGAAGCACAATGGGTCCTTTTCAAAATAGGTATAAGCGAAAAATCGCTGGCAAATTGCAGATACCGGGGAGGTCGAACGTGAAGGTAGGGCGGGGGTGTTGCAACTAGGCAAGCGAAATATAAATCGCTGCAGCTCCAATGAGAATTGGGGTTGC
>CAINTF010000035.1 GCA_903853285.1 uncultured Acidimicrobium sp.
ACGTCGACCGATGCAGTGCACACAACGACAATTGGTTGGTCTTGCTCGGTTACACCAGCGGCACAACAAGGGACGGCGTCTTTTACATTGAGACGCTTCACGGGTGGCTCAACCACTTGCAAAGCTGATGCACCCACGAGTTGAGGATCTACAACTATTCGATGCCGTAGCAAACGTTCTGCGGCAAGCCTGTTGAGTGGATGATGCTCTGAACCACTTTGGCGATGCCCGCGCACAATGTCGACAACCTTGACAAGCGACTCGAGTGTGGCAACTTTGCCATGCAACATCTGAAATGTCTCGCGATCATGTGCGCCAACGCCGATCTCTAGGCGAGGCGTGTTGTCGTTTTCGTCAACAACCACTCTGCACACTTCAAGCCCCATTGCTTCCCCACTCAATACGTCATGCTCACGAACAACTTCTGCTCCTGACTGCGCAATGAGATCAGCGAATTGTTCATGTGATTCGGCTACATGTGACAGTTCGAGCACAGCATCAGCTTCTGCGCGCGAGACATTCTTGTCGGCCATGAGCCACACACGAATATCTAGGTCAAACAATTGTGCTCGCCGAGATATGAGACCCGCATCAGTTGAAACAAAAATATCGAGAGATACTGCATCAAACTTTTGTGCCCACAACAGCACCGGACCCAGTGAGCGTTCGCATTGCTCGAGCACTACAACCCAAGCGTGGTTTCCGCTTACAGCACCCGCACCAAAGGCAAACTCAACAAAATCTGGTTGATCGGCAACACCGATACTCGCCATCGCATTCCGCAAAGCAAGTTGCGCAACACGAGTTTTCTGATTGTTGTTTTCACTCATACGAGAAAAAGTCGACGAAATAATTCGCGATTGAGCGGTGAGAGATTAGGCGTTTGGTTGCTTGGCGATTTCGGACAAGAACTCATCGTTGTTCTTAAATGTCTTCAATCGGTCAATCAGCAATTCAAGACCAGGAGCAGCATTGCCACCCTCGGCCAAACCGCTCAACACTCGGCGCAACTTCCACACCATCTGCAATTGCTTGCGATCAAACAACAACTCTTCGTGTCGCGTGCTTGATGCATCAACATCGATGGCTGGGTAGATGCGGCGCTCCGAGATCTTGCGATCGAGGCGAAGCTCCATGTTGCCCGTGCCCTTGAACTCTTCGAAAATTGCATCGTCCATACGGCTGTTTGTTTCAACCAATGCTGTTGCAAGAATCGTGAGGCTGCCACCTTCTTCGACGTTACGAGCCGAACCGAAGAACTTCTTTGGTGGGTAGAGAGCTCCAGCATCAATACCACCAGACATGATTCGTCCGGTTGCAGGCGCCGACAAGTTGTATGCACGCGACAAACGGGTGATGCCATCGAGAATGATGACAATGTCTTCACCCATCTCAACCATGCGCTTGGCTTTTTCAAGCACGAGCTCAGCAACCTGTGTGTGTTCTTCGGACGGACGGTCGAACGTTGAAGCAATAACTTCACCCTTCACCGTTCGTTTCATGTCAGTCACTTCTTCAGGACGCTCATCAATCAACAACACAATCAATTTCACTTCTGGGTGATTGCGCTCAATCGACGTAGCAATCGTTTTCATGATTGTTGTCTTACCCGCCTTTGGAGGCGACACGATCATTCCACGTTGACCTTTACCAATTGGCGAAATCAAGTCGATGATGCGCGCGGTCCTGTTGTTTGGATCTGCAGAGTTTTCGAGTCCAAGTTTGGAATCAGGAAATAGTGCCGTGAGATCTTCAAAACGAGGGCGTGCCTTGACTTTGTCTGCAGCAACACCATTGATCGTTGCAACATCGAGCATTGCCGGGTTCTTTTCATTGCGCCCTGCTGGCTTGCACATACCGGTGACGTGGTCACCCTTGCGCAGACCATATTGACGAGTCAAACGGACAGCGACGTACGCGTCGCCCGCACTTGCCAAGTAACCGTTCACGCGCAAGAAGCCGTAGCCCTCGTCGCGCAGATCGAGATATCCAGAAACCAAGACTGGCTCGGTTGAAATCGGTTCATTACTTACCTCGGGCTCAAATGATTCGTAACGATCGCTGCCCTGTGGGCCTTCGTCGCGTGGACCTTTGCCACGACGTCGACGGTTGCGATTGCGATTGCGGTTTGGGCCACCTTCGGCTCCGTCACGCTGAAAACTGTTCTGACGATCTGGACCGCGATCGTTGTTACGGTCGCCGCCTTGATTGCGATTTGGGCCGCGATCATTATTGCGATTTGGACCGCGTTCACTATTTCGTTCACTATTTCGATCATTGCCGCGATCCGAACCTGCTGGTCGCTCACTTGCACGACGTGCATCTGGTGCAACTGGAGTGCCTTCGTGTTCTGCTAATTCAATTTCCCAGTCAGCAAGAGGCTCGCCGTCTGCGCCAAGTGCTGCTTGCGCTGCAACTGGAGCAGCAGTCTTTGCTGCCACTCGTGATGCAGGCTTTGCTGCAACAGGCGTTGGCGCTGCTGGTTTTGTTTGTTCAAGAATCATGTCAATGAGTTCTGACTTCTTGGCACGCGAAGCCGACTTAACGCCGAGTGCTGACGCAATTGCTGTCAGTTGCTCGCGATCTTTGGCTTCTAATGCTGATTTTTCAAGGGCTCCACTGGCCATTGGTCCTACTTTCAAGGGCGTTCACACAAATGTGAGTTGCCCATCTGACCGCAGATGCGTCACGCGAAAATCAACGTCGCAGGTTTGCGGGGGCTTCACTCGGGAATCCGAGCCAGATTCAGAGTAGCCCCATTGGCTCACTAAATACAACACGAAATGTTGATGTGGCTAAACAATCACTTTTTAGCGGCGCTGGCGTGCAGCAACAAAAGCCTCAACTGCCTGTAAATCATTAGGCAGATCAACAATTCGCTCAGTTCGTTGCATCAAGTCGGAGAGGTGTTCGGGCAACGGTGGCTCGACCCCGGTTGCCTGCTTGACCGCATCAGGAAACTTGGCCGGATGCGCAGTGGCCAAGGTAATCGTTGGCACGCCTGGCTCAGCACAATGCTCTGCCGATGCAATGCCAACCGCGGTGTGCGGATCAACGAACATGCCGTGGTCGTTATGCATGCGCTTCATCACAGCCAACGTTTCGGCATCATCACTTCTGTGTGCGCGGAACATTGGGGCAATCCAGGAAGCGTATTGATCTGGCTCAACTGACATCTTGCCTTGCGCACGAAATGCATCAAGCTGCTGCGCAGTTGCTCCTCCATCGCGATCGTTCATCTCGAACAACAAACGCTCAAAGTTGGATGACACTTGAATATCCATACTTGGACTCAGTGTTGGTACAACGGAAGTCATCTGCATTGCATGTGTATCAAAAAAACGCGTCAAAATATCATTGCTGTTTGATCCGACAATCAGTTTTTCAATCGGCGCACCCATCTGTTTTGCAATCCAACCGGCAAGCACGTTGCCAAAGTTTCCGGTTGGCACGCTAAAGGTTGCACTACGACCTAGGGCTTGAAGCGCCGTGAAGTAATAGACAGTCTGTGCCATAACACGTGCCCAGTTAATGGAGTTAACTGCCGACAAATTGTTGGCGTCGCGAAACGGTGCGTCGTTGAACATGGCCTTCACCAAATCTTGGCAGTCGTCAAACGTGCCGTCTATGGCAACTGTGTGCACATTTGGTGCATCCACTGTGGTCATTTGCCTGCGCTGTACATCGCTTACCCGTCCGCGCGGATACAAAATCACAATGTCAACGTTGTTGCATGACTTCACACCATCAATTGCTGCGCTACCGGTATCTCCACTCGTCGCGCCAACGATCATTACTCGCTGATTACGTTGGCTCAGCACGTGATCAAATAATCTGCCAATCAACTGCAACGCAACATCTTTGAAAGCAAGTGTCGGGCCATGAAAAAGCTCGAGTAAATAATGCTCTGGCGCAATTTGCACAAGCGGCACTACATCTGGATGCCTAAAAGATGAATACGCTTCGCGACTCAAGCGCAACATCGTTGGTGCATCAATCTCGCTACCAATGAATGGCTGCATGATTGCGGCCGCACGGTCTGCATAACTTCCGGTAGTTGGTGCGCTCACACTTGGCCAAGTTTGCGGCACATACAGCCCACCGTCGGTGGCTAGACCAGCCAAAAGTGCGTCACAAAAACCCAGTTCTGGGGCACGACCGCGTGTGGAAATGTAGCGCATACGAAAAAATATTTTAGTCGGCGACGACCCGCAGGAGGCCACCCACATGAGTCACTACATCAAGCTTCTGTAATTCAGCAATACACGACTGCATTGCTGCCTCGTTTGCTTGGTGCGTAAGAAAGACAAGGCGTGCACCATGACCAATCCCATCTTGCTCGGCTGCACGAATACTCACATCATTGCGTGCAAAAACACCCGTGACGGCATGTAGTACACCTGGCTTATCGGCCACTTCGAGCGGCAACAAATATTCACACGATGTGTCTGACATCGGCTGCAATTTTGGTGCACTCAACACACCGAGCGTTGCGTGAGCACCTTTATTGAGATTGATTGCGGCATCAATGACGTCACCAAGAATCGAAGATGCGGTTGGGTCTCCGCCGGCGCCGCGACCATAAAACATGAGCGAACCCGACGCTTCGCCGTCGACCACGACTGCATTGAATGCTTCACGCACGGAAGCGAGTGGATGTTGCATTGAGACCATTGCAGGGTGCACGCGCACCGACACCGCACCAGTTGTCTTATCAATCTCGGTAATACCCAACAATTTGACGGCGTAACCCAATCGCTTGGCAATTGCAATATCTGCCGCTGTGATCTTGGTGATGCCTTCGCTATACACATCGCTTGCAACGACATTGCACCCAAATGCGATGCTCGCAATGATCGAAATTTTGGCTGCCGCATCCAAGCCCTCAACGTCTGCTGTTGGATCGGCTTCTGCGTAACCAAGCTTCTGCGCTCCGGCTAACGCATCTGCGTAGCT
>CAINTF010000036.1 GCA_903853285.1 uncultured Acidimicrobium sp.
CGAATTGCTGTTGGTCGGCTACCTGGCTAACTCCAGTTAATTTGCGAGATGTCGCTGCAAAAATTGCAGTTGATGCAGTAACAGATTCTCTGCAACAACTTCTTGAGGTGTCATGTGCGTGACTCCACTCAGCGCAAGAAGCTCGTGTACTTTGCCGTGATGTAGCAATGCTGTTGAAAACTGCAGTGTGTGCGCTGCAAGCACGTTGTCGTCGGCCAAGCCGTGAATAAGGAGTAACGGCCGCTCAAGTAGGTGCGCCTGTGCAACGAGCGAGGTCGATTCGTAATCGGCGGCATGAAGACGTGGGTTGCCCATGTAACGCTCGGTGTAGTGCGTGTCGTACAGATCCCATTTGGTGACGGGTGCGCCAGCGACTGCAGCATGAAACATGTCGGGCGCACGAAGCACAGCAAGCGCTGCTAAGTAGCCGCCGAAACTCCAACCACGAATACCCACGCGTGTTGTATCAACGCACGGAACAAGGTTTGGAAGCTCTCGCAATACTTCAATTTGGTCGTCAAGAATTTTGGTTGCAAGATCGTGATGCACATCACGTTCCCACTGTGTTCCACGGCCTGGCGTGCCGCGACCATCGGCGATAACCACACAAAAACCTTGGTTCGCAAACCACTGTGAAGCAAAGTATGCACTGCGCGCTGACACAACTCGTTGAGCGTGTGGGCCACCGTAAGGGTCGAACAAAACGGGAAGCGGAGATCCATCGTGATTGTTCGGCATCACGATGGCGGTCGCGATCTTGTTTGCGCCAACTCTGTGCAGCGTCACATTCGGCGTAACAAGTGAAGTCTCGGCATTATTCGTGATGTGATGTGCGCCATTGACGCGTGTGATCGTGCGTTTTTCGTCAAGAGTTGCACTGCGAATTACGACTGTTTCACCACCAACAGACGCGGTAAATACACCTGGTTCGCTCGTCAGTGGCATCACTGAGAGGTCGGAAAGCATGCAACGCATTACGTGCAGCACGGTTGGGTCGTTTATTGGGTTCGCAGAAAAATAGATTGCAGTTGGTGTCGTTGCGATGATGTTTCGCACTTGTATTTCGCTGTTGGTTACTACGTGATCGTCAACAGTGAGTGCCCGTACGCCATTGCGTTCACAGCACATCGCGAGTCGGCCATCTGCAAGAAGCACGGGGCTACCAGGTACTAAATCGATCCAATGTTCGTCGGTTTCGGTGCGGATCGTTCGAAGTGCGCCAGTGCTTGTGTCGACTGAACAGACCTCAAGCATGGTCTGTTCACGATTCTGAAGCGAGATAATTAAGCCGTGAGTTGTCCATTGAACATTGGTGAGGTATTCAATTTGGGATTGGTTCCACTGAACGTCTACACGAGCGGTTTTGTTGCTCGATGTATCAATGCTGAAAATGTGTAATGAGACATCTGCGTTCGGAGTGCCTGCAAACGGATAACGATGTGGCCGTGGATTGGTCGTTGGGTTTGCTAGATCGCCAATCCATGTCATTACAACAGGCGAATTGTCGACTCGA
>CAINTF010000037.1 GCA_903853285.1 uncultured Acidimicrobium sp.
CGCCACCTACCTCACCGAAGCACCGGGCACGGGCAACTTTTCTGCACCCATCAATCTCTTCAACCTCAATATCAGTTACATGGTTGCAGCATTTTTGGCGGTCTCAGCTTTCTTTCATTTTTTTATCAGCACCAAATCAACGTTTGCAAAGTACTCAGCAGGACTACGCAACAACATCAATGTCTTTCGTTGGGTTGAATATTCGATCTCTTCGTCACTCATGATCATTGTCATTTTGCAACTCAACGGCACTGCCGATTACATCGCGCTACTCGGAATATTTGGCGTCAATGTTTGCATGATTCTTTTTGGATGGCTCCAAGAGCGTTACACCAAGCCTGGCGATGGCGACATGCTCCCATTTTGGTTTGGTTGTATCGCGGGCAGTATTCCTTGGATTGCAACTGCGATAAATGTTGCTCACCCAAAGGGTCCAGCCGAATCAACTGTGCCAGGGTTCGTCTACGGCATCATCATTTCGCTCTTCATACTTTTTAATTGCTTTGCGATTGTGCAATGGAAGCAATACAAAGCAAAAGGCAAATGGGCCAACTATCTGCACGGCGAACGCGTGTACATAATTTTGAGCCTTGTCGCCAAGTCGCTGCTTGCATGGCAAGTGTTTGCTGGCACACTCGCTTCGTAATTCAATCAACGAGGCTTACGCAGCACGTAGAATTAGTGATATGACGACTCAAACCTTCACGATGTACTCCACCCAGTGGTGCGGTTACTGCAAACGCCTCAAGTCTGACTTACAGCGAGCAGGGATCGAGTTCGCAGAAGTTGATATTGAGCATGATGCGGAGTCAGCAGCACTAGTCGAAAAGGCCAACAACGGTAACCAAACCGTACCAACGCTTATTTTTACTGATGGAACCTCAATGACCAATCCATCACTCGCAAAAATCAAAGAGCACCTCGGTCTTTAAAATCCTAAGTCAGCGCTCTTTACAGTTCCGCCTCGCGCAGAAGCTGTGCGTTGCCAATTCCAATAAAAGTTCGTATGTGCAATTACCTGCTCTGCACTGACCGGTGGTTCAGAATATGTGCAGTCATCAGTGGTGTGCGCATCTGAAACCAACGTTGCGTCATAGCCACGCGCTATCGCACCATGCAATGTGGAGCGAATACATGCATCTGTTTGTGCACCGCAAACTATAAGTTTCCCTACTTTCAACTCCGACAAAACGTCTTCTAAATCTGTGTCCTCAAAAGAGTCGCCAAAGCTTTTATGAATGACAGTTTCACCTTGGGTGCTCTGGAGTTCTGCCACATATTCCCACCCCATTGTGTCTTTCACTAATTCGTCGTCAGAGTGCTGCACCCACACCACAGGGATTTGTTGGGACCGTGCGTCAGAGACCAACTGTGCAATGTTGCTGATGACTTGATTTCGTTTGAAGGCTTTAGCCACAACATCGTTTTGCACATCAATCACTACGAGTGCAGTATTTGGTCGATCCTTAAATGCTGACATTCACTACCAAATGATTGGCCCAGTCGCTTCGAGGGCTCGCCCTTCTGCACGAACACCCTTAGCAACAAGACCTGGAGCCATCTCTTGCCACAACGCGGATAAGCGGTAATGCGCTACACGTGGAAAGAGGTGATGTAACGCGTGATGATCATGTCCGCGAATCAAGAACGTTGATCCGGGAAACACCGCGACACGTGTATCCACGTATCGACCCTGTTTGTCACCGCGATGATGCGGATACCAAGCAAAAACAAGTGCAACCCAGCCAATCTGCAATCTCGATGGGAGATACCACAACAGGAACGCCGGCCATCCGAAACCAGTGAGAACAGCAACTAGAAGTACACCATGAGTGACGAGCCAGAAGCGCAACTGCTTCAAGCCTTCAGCCTTGTTGGCACTCCCCCTCATCCCACGGGCCATTGCTGGATGCATCAATTTTCGCATCGGCGGGATGAATGCAAAGAGTGGCAACAACGCATTGACGAAATTGAGCGAGAGAACTTTCAGCGGCAAATCACGAAGCTCTCCTTGGAAGAAATGGTCAGGATCGCGGTCAGGGTCATTCGTGTAAGCGTGGTGGCGCATGTGTGTAGCGCGATGAAGACGGAATGGAATCAATGTTGGAATGCTGCACATGGTGCCGATGATTTCTTCCACCACTCGTCCGCTCGTCACTTTGCCCCAGATGTTCTTGTGAACGGCTTCGTGCATCGGCATGTAAAAAGTTGCTGCCAAAACGGTGTTGAGGATGAGTCCGATCCATAGAGGAATTGTTCCATTCAAGCCAAGAACAAGAACACTGCTCCACAACACCGCACAGACGCTGAACGTCACAACGATGCGCCACTGAATGCCGCCCCAGAATCGCGCAGCAATTGCATTTTCTAGTTTGAGTGATTCTCGGCGACTATTTTCGTTATTCTGCCCGCCTGGCACTGAGGCATTAAGTAAATAGTCGTCAAGCGCGTCTGGTGCTGGGAAATTGATTGACATACTGGCCAATTTATCATCACCGAAAGTTGGTGATTACGATCAGAACATGGCCGATGCATCCGGAGATCGATCTAAGTTTTTTCCTGCCATTGAGAAGAAATATGGCGAAAAGATCCAACATTGGATCAGCCTGCTACAGGACTTAGAGACCACGAAATACCCCGAGCAGATTGCTTACTTGCGCGAAAACTATGGATTTAGCCAAGCACACGCCAACGCATTGGTGATGTATGTCCGCGGCTCGACAACTTCGAAAAGAGTTGCGACGCCTGCCGAGTTTTTCAAAGGCATTGACCCTGTCGCAAGAAAAACTGCGAAGTTGATCTTTTCCAACATTACCGAGAAATATCCTGACCTCGAATTAGTCGTGGCGTGGAACCAGCCAATGCTGCGTCAAGGCAAGGACTACATCATCGGTATCTCGGTTGCGAAAAATCACATCACAATCAATCCATTTAGTGGCAATGTGCTTGAGCAATGCGCAAAGCGATTGAGTAAATATGTGGTGAATAAAAAGACTTTTCAAGTTCCACTTGATTGGAAGGTCGATTCCCCACTCCTACACGCACTGATAAAGGCGCGCATTGCAGAGCTTTCTTAAACGGGGCTCCGAGATTGCGCACAATGTATGAGACTGAAAGCTTAAAGTTCTAGTCCGAACCACGGCCCCGCGATTAAATCGTTTTCAACGAGTGCTCGGTCGTCAGCGTCAATAACGGCCACACCACGAGCTGCAAGCAAATGTTGCCCCGCTTGCGTCACATCTCCCAAACAAGCAAATGAACGAGCCATCGCTTCATGCGCATACGCAAGGTCAAAGTCGACCAGACCCGAAGACTCGCAGACCGAGAGACACTTTTGGGCATGTTGAAGTGCAATATTGCCGTTGTTGCGCACCGCCCACACACGCGACAGCAACCAATTCGCACGAGCCTCATTTGCGGGCGTAGCACCCTCTGATCTTTGCCAGTGATACGCCGCTGCATAGGCGCGGCGCGTCATCTCTTCTGCTTCATCTTCAGTGATCTCACTCAGCGGCTTGCCCAGAATTTCCCAAGTGGAGTTGTTCGCTTCAATAGCAAGTGTGCGATGTGTCGTTGGATCAATAGACATTTAAATTATCCCCGATGGATCAATCACTGAATACAGTGCGAAGTCGCATATCCATATCTATTGTTCGCAGAGCAACTTGATGCCTTCAACGGTGGCTGTCATGTTCTTTGACCATTGGTGAAGACGTTTTGAGATAATCGTCTCTGCGTTTTCTGGATCCTTTGCAGCAGATACGCGTGGAGGGCTCATCGCCGGCCCCATCGTTGCATGCATCTTCAACAGCACATCGCCGTCGTGGCCGGAGAGCGTGAAGCCCCATACTGCAACCGGCTCTTCCATCGAACCGACCGTCCATGCGAATGATTCATTTTCGACGAACTCGGTGACGATCGATGTGGTTGACCATTTGAAGTCCCCATAGGCGTTGTCACCACGAAATGTGGCGCCAAGACCGGGCGTGTCGAGCCATTCGGCTCCCTTAAATTCCCTGGAGAACTGCGCAGGAACATTGATGTCGCTGACAAACGACCACACCTTTGCAACATCAGCGGCAACGGAAATTTCTACTTCGATGTAATCGGTTGGTGCACTCATGCCCTACGTCCTTCTTTCGAGAGCAAACAATAGATGACCCTCACGGCGAACTTCTTACTGGGCTCGTCTACCAATGCGCGCAACTGTTGCAATGTCAGAAATCCGGTAGTCGACAGTGAGTAATCTGACCTACATGTCGCCGATTGCCCGCCCGCTTGCCATAACGATCGACTGCCACAATCCTCGTTCCTTGCTCTTATTTTGGCAACAACTTGTTGGCGGGGATTTTGTTGCCGATTCGCCGGATGACTATCTCGTACTCGAAGATGTTCCGACACTTGGAATGATGGGATTTCAAAAGGTCCCAGAAGCCAAACAAGTAAAGAATCGAGTACATCTTGACTTAGACGTGCCCGACATCGAAGAGGCAGTCGAACGAAGCACCCGAATCGGTGCAACGAGACACGGGATTATTCATGAGGAGCCCGCTAACTTCTTTCAAGTCATGAGTGACCCAGAGGGAAACGAGTTCTGTTTCATTCTGCTGAAGTAAGTCGGATAGTTTTCCAAAGTCTTGCTCGTTGTGTACTGTGACCAATGAGAGGCACGCCACCGTTGAC
>CAINTF010000038.1 GCA_903853285.1 uncultured Acidimicrobium sp.
CCAATCTTCAGCACTGATACGAGGTTTGCCTTCTGGCTGTACCTCGACAAGTTCAACAACCCCCTGCCCGCACGCCACCAATACCCGATCGTTCACAACAACCATGTTGCCAGATTTCGAGATGAAAATCTCGGCTGAAATTTTAAGCGAATGAATCTTGAATCGTTTTCCATTGAAAAATGTAAACGCACCGCCTACACGTACTTGCCTGTCTACAACCACTGCAGGTTTTGACCAATCGATTTCAAGATCTGCTTGTGTGATCTTTGCTGCAACAACTACATCGCCACTCTGAGGTGTAGCCGTTGTTGCACCATTACTCAACACATCGATGAGCAAAGGATTCGCCATTTCGCCAAGGCGTGCACGCAATGTTGCAGTGGTGTCTGTTTGCAAAATCTGAGTCGTCGCCGACGACAAGACATCTCCTGCGTCAAACTGCTCGACGACTTGCATGATGCATACACCGGTTAGTTCGTCACCGGCAAGAAGCGCACGCTCAACAGGTGCTGCACCGCGCCATCTTGGCAGCAACGAATAGTGAATGTTGATCATCGGTAACACTTGCAATGCGTCGGCAGAAATGATGTGACCATACGCAACGACTACCCCGACAAAACTGCCAGAAAGAGCAACTGTGTTCGTATCGTTTTTTGTCACGAGCGCAATTGCATCTGCCACATCGTGAGTGACAGGAATTTGCAGTTCTATTGCCGCCTGCTTCACGGGGCTTGGTGATGTTTGTGAACCGCGTCCCCTGCGCTTATCTACACCCGTCACTACGAGGTCAACGGCAAAACCAGCTGCGACTAATGCTCGGAGTGGACCAACTGCAATATCAGGAGTGCCAAAAAAGATGACCCGCTCTGTTCGTCCCTTAGGCAACGCTGCAATGGATTTCACGTCAGTCGCAGGTGCACCGGTTCGCTTGATTTCGGTTGCTCTTCTTGACGTCGATACTCCGCCAATGCGAGTTTGCGCTGATCGGGTGTCATGCGGTCAAACATCAGAACTCCATTGAGATGATCAATCTCGTGTTGAAACAATCGGGCCAATAGTTCGTCAGCCTCTATTTGGATTTCTTCACCATCGATTGACAACCCACGCACAAGAACTTGCTTCGGGCGCAACATCTCTACATACAAACCAGGTATTGAGAGACAGCCCTCGTCATACACCCACTCTCCAGACGACTCGACAATCGTTGGGTTGAGGATGATCTGCGGGTCATCGTCTACGTCGTAAACGAAAATCTGCTTTTGAACACCAATCTGCGGTGCAGCCAGACCAAGGCCTGGTGCCTCGTACATCATTTCGAACATCTGCTCACACAGAGTTGCAATCTTGCCGTCGACATTCGTGACCTCTGCAGCCATGCTCTTGAGCACGGGGTCTCCGTAGGTTCGAATCGTAAAGCCACCGTGTGGTGCGCCTGTTGGAGTGGTCTGTGCCATATGGTGTAAGGCTAGCGAGGCTTATGAGCGACGAGCAGTACTTCACCAATCAACCACGAACGCAGTCAACTGCGGGCACAAGCAAACAAAAAACTGCGAAGCTGCGAGTGGATTCCGAAACGTTGCAAGTGGTGTTGGACAGCGGCGTCTTCGCTCGCAAAGGAATCGATGCAGGCACCATGGTGCTGATTGATGCTGCTGCGCGTCCTCCTGCGAAAGGTAATTTTCTCGATCTCGGATGCGGCTCTGGCGCAATCGCGCTCACGCTTGCAACACGCGCACCGAAGGCAACTGTTTACGCAGTCGATGTCAACGAGCGCGCAATTGCATTAACAGCATCAAACGCCAGACTCAACAATCTGTCGAACATCACGTCGCTTTTCCCTACATCGGTCCCCCAGGATTTGCGCTTTGATCTGATTTGGTCAAACCCTCCTATCCGAATTGGAAAGAACGAGTTGCACACACTGCTGCAACTGTGGTTGTCGAAACTCACTCCTTCAGGTGAGGCCTGGTTGGTTGTCAATAGAAATTTAGGCTCTGACTCTCTTGCGGTTTGGCTCACTTCAATCGGCTATCAAGTCGATCGTCTCGTCAGCAAACAAGGGTTCCGAGTTTTACGCGTACGTCCTACGCGCGGGGCGGATCAATCTGAGTCTTAGTGCGCAAAGTTTTCTTGCCACCTGTTGATGCTGCAACAAGTGCATCCGAAATCGAATTTGCAAGATCTCCCCAATCATTCGACTTCACCAATACAGATTCCTTATTGGTTGCTGAAACCTGCAGAAGTACGTTGCTGCGCAATATGTCAGCTACTTGATCGACGCCCGTACCGCTCACTTGGGCCAAAGCACCGTATGGTGGCAATTGCATCAACTTTCGTCTCGACATTTCTTCTCCTACAAACTCGCTGAGATCATGCGATGCCAGTCCGCGCAACAGAGCGTGATCTGCCAACATCGACTGAATCATCACAAGGCCATCACTTTTGTTACTTGACCCACTTCTTTTGCGCGCTACCAAACGAGCGGCATGCACAACCAGCGAGAGCGTGATCTCTGCGGCCCGATATCGAGGTGCGGAAATCTCTTGATCAATGTCGAGGAATACCACCGTGTCCACATCCCGCACACGATGTAGTGCAGCCTCTGTACCTACAAACAGCATTTTTGTCTGGTCGATTAATTCCCTATTGCCGTCTTTGCCAGTTTTCTCAG
>CAINTF010000039.1 GCA_903853285.1 uncultured Acidimicrobium sp.
AATCCTTCAGGCTGATACCACAAGCGATCACTTTGTTCCCCGTGGTCGGTTTGCATACAGACGTGTAGTCGCACACAACTCACGCCCTGGTTGCTTAAGTGTGTCACCAGCTCATCGGCCACTTGTCGCGCAGTAGCCACCACCACATTGATATCTTCCACCGATAGCTCAAATCGGTGCGTACTCGCACGCTCTGGTGGTGGCGCAATAGTGATTGGCGGATGTCTATCGAAGCCACGCGACAATCGATGTACTTCTAAACCGACCGGACCAAACCGTCCAACCAAGTCCGAAGGCTTCATTGCGGCAAGATCGCTGAGACAACTCAAACCAAGTCGGTGTAACAACGACACCACATCACGATCAACCTCGGCAAAATCAGCAAGCACCGATACAGGTAATTGCGCCAAACACCTTGCGCTCTCGCCAGGTTCGACCACTACATACCGACCACCTGCAGCATGTGCAGCAACAAGTGCGGTCAATCGTCCGTCCGCAATGCCAACCCCAAACGTTATTGGACGACCATCGGCCAGAAGCCCAAGTGCATCACGCGCAATGCTGTGCAAACGTTGCGCCAATGCTTCATCACCACCCACGTATCTCGAGGGTCCACGTGTAGCCAACAGAATTACACCGGGCGTGCTCACTTCGACGAGCGGAACAAGCTCGCTCACTGCTCGCACTACCGATTCAAACATCAATCTGTCACGCTCGGGGTTGTTGGTAGCAATGTGCAGTTCGGGACACACGGCTTGCGCCTCACGTCGGCGCATACCTATGTGCACACCCTGGTTAGCGGCATATGCGGTGCGCGCCACCACGCGCTGCGCGTGCAGCACAGCCACTGCGTCAAACCATTGCTTGCGCGAATTCAGTTCACACTGTGCGGCAACTGCCTGCCAGTCGGTGCATGAAATAACAGCAACGCGTGTTGCAATCTGCTCATCCATTGCTAGCCAACATGCTGTAACACGTGCTGCGTTGTTCGTGGAACGCGTCTACCACTCACCATCACGTCAATGAGTCGACCCTGCACATAGCCAGCACCATGCTCAATGCCGTCCCACTGTGTAGTCACAGTGTGCAGCACCACGTCTGGCTGAAATACCGAACGTGGAGTTGCGTGACGCGATGTTTCTACCAACACAAGCACGTTGCGCCGAGCCTGAATGCGGGTTTGAATACGCCTCGCATCAGACTCACTCACTCCTTGCGGTACTTCGAGCATCACCACATCAAAGCCATCAGCAACAGCAGCCACTGTACTTGTCCAATCTTTTTTGTTGGCAGTTGGTGTCACCAACACCGTGCGCTGCAATGCCACACCTTGCTCACATGCCGACATCAAACCAAAGTCACTCACACCGACAATGGCCAACCATGAACCAGCTTGTGTTGCAGCACTCACTGTCAACAGCGCCGTCGACATTGCGGCATCACCACCGCACAACACGGTGCGACCACGCACCAAAACACCATCGGGAATTATTGGTTGCAGAGCCTTTGCAACGGGCAGCGAGTCAGACATGCCATCACTGTAGCGAACATATGTTCGTAGTTATTAGGCGACTATTTGGCCGCTACTTCGTGATTATTTAGCGTATTTAGTTGCGAAACGCGTGCTCTTGGAGCAATGGCATCAGCGTCCGCGGACAACCAGCCCAATAATCGGCACCAAGTTTTTTGGCGTGCTCCAAGCCGAGCACTGCCGCACCTCCAGCAAAACACGAAATTGAACTATTTGATGCCTTCTTTATTTTAGAAATTGTTTTACTCATCGCAGGAAGAGTTTCTGGCATTGTCGATGCGATGCACACCCCAACAACATCGGAAATCTGCATCGCTGCACAAGCAAAGGATTCAGCTGGAACATCTCCACCAAGATTATCGACCTTCCACCCTTCCATGCCGATCAGGTCGCCGAGCAGTTGAGACCCCAATACGTGATGTTCGCCAATTGGCGATCCAATCAACACTGTTCCTTTATGTACGCCACGCTTTGAGAAACGTGCGCCAATTTGTGCCGCCGATCGGCTCGCAATACCAGAAGCACGATGCTCAATGAACACATCTATCTCTCCTGCAGACCACTTCATCCCAATCGCATTCATTGCCGGCACCAACACATCGAGGTACAGGAAATACAAGTCATTTCCTGATCGCAATACCGACTCCATCAACTTCACAACGCCCCGTTCGTTGCCGTCAATCAGCAATGCCAGCATTCGCACAGACCATGGCGCCGCTTTTTTGCCACCATCAACAGGCGAAACCGCTTGGTTGGCCCCACGTTGGAAATCGCGCACGTCGCTCGCCTGGACAATCCATCCATGTCCATTTTTGGTGGCTGGCAGATGACCCTCATGTACATACCGATAAACAGTCATGTAGTGAACGCCAAGCGCCTCTGCTACTTCATGAAGAGTCAGATTTTTGTTGCCCACGTGTAGGCATCAACTTAGTGCAAAAATTGATCAACGTTTACAACGCCGAAAACAAATCAGCCTTTGTTGGCTTTTGCTTTGGCAAGTGCTGCTTGGCTTCGAGCCAGCA
>CAINTF010000040.1 GCA_903853285.1 uncultured Acidimicrobium sp.
CCATGCCGCCACCATCGCGGCGCACCGAGGTTGGAGTTTGGCCGCTCAACTTGCCGTCGCTAAAGGTGTCTGCTCCGTGCGATAAGTCGGCACCCGCACAAAAAGCACGCCCGCTACCAGTGACGATTACTGCTCGCACGTCGTCATCAGCATCTATTTCGTCAAAGACTTGCAACAACTCGTTCATCATTACGCCAGTAAATGCGTTCATCTTGTCCGGACGATGCAGTGTCACCGTAGCGATGTTGTCGCTCACTTCGTAAATGATCTCTGTGTACTTTGAGTTCGTAGACATCGCGCTACACGTCCAAGAATCGTGAAGCCGCAATCGCGGAACCGACCGCACCAACAAGTGCTCCGATGGCAAGAATCATCAACATCACTCCCGTCAGATATCCAGATGGAACAACAAGCGAACTGATCCCGGTACCGGGCTTAAATCCAGCGACGCCATTGGTCCAAGCGGAGTTGAGCACCCAAAGCCCACCGCATGACGCAATGCCGCCGAGTAAACCGTGTAACAAGCCCTCAAGCATGAAAGGCACCCTGATAAACCAGTTTGTTGCTCCGACCAATTTCATCACCTCTATTTCACGTCTCCGCGCGAACATCGCAGTGCGAATCGTGTTCCAAATCAGACCTACCGCTACGACCAACAAAACAAGCGACATCACCAACGTAACGGTGCGCACAAAACGAGACAGCGTAGAGATCACTTGAAACTCGTCCTCGGCAAGAGCCACGTCCTGAACGCCAGGCAGTGATCGATACTGTTCGCTCAAACTCCGCACGAGTTCTGGATCTTGCGTAATTGGCACGACCTTGAACTGAGATGGAATGTTGTCAGGGGTCAACAGGCTCAAGGTCACTGGGTCACCGACAAAGATGCGTTTTGCTTCTTCATAGCTTTGTGTTTTGTCGAGATACCGCAGCTTCTCAACGTCAATAATCGTTGGCGCAGCCTTAATTGTTTGGTCAATCAGCGAGATCTGTTCGGGTGTTGCGTCGCTCCGCACAAACACAATCATTTCAACGTCGCCACGCCACTGAACAAGAAGATTGTCGAACGCACGCTGAATCAAAAATGTTGTACCCACCAGCAGCAAGGCAATTGCCGATGTGAGGATGGCCGCAACGGTAAGCGTGAGGTTGCGCCTGAAGCTCGCCCACATTTCTCGAAACGCATACGCAATGCGGGCGATCATTCGTAAACCCCACGTTCTTGATCTCGCACAATGACACCGCGATCGAGTTGGATAACGCGCTTACGCATTGCGTTGACCACGCGATGGTCGTGCGTCGCCATCACCACTGTGGTGCCAGTGCGATTGATTTCTTCCAACAGCGCCATGATTCCCTCGCCTGTTGCCGGGTCAAGGTTTCCGGTTGGTTCATCGGCCAGCATGATCAGCGGCCTATTGACGAATGCACGTGCGATCGACACACGCTGTTGCTCTCCGCCCGACAACTGCTCCGGAAAACGATCTTCCTTACCTGCAAGACCAACCAGCTCAAGCACAACTGGTACCTGCCGATTGATGACATGCCGAGGCTTACCAATCACCTCGAGTGCAAATGCAACATTTTCGAAAACAGTCTTGTTGGGCAACAACTTGTAGTCCTGAAACACGTTGCCCATATTGCGACGCAAATATGGCACGCGCGACTCGGCCATCTCGTTTACGTTTTGCCCGGCTACCCACACGGCACCACGCTCGGGTTGCTCTTGGCGGTTAATGAGTCGCAACAAAGTCGACTTGCCCGATCCCGATGGTCCAACCAAGAACACGAAGTCGCCTTTAGCGATATCGAAACTTGCATCTCGAACGGCCACCGTTTCGGTGCCGTACCTCTTGGTCACACTTTCCAAACGGATCATGGGGCCCCTTCCAGGCGACAAACAGTCAGTTTAGTTTATGAATCCGAGTTTGCGCGGCGCCACCTCAAGTAGCCCTCCATAAAGAGATTCAGATCTCCATCGAGAACCCCCGCAATGTTTCCACTCTCAATCTCTGTACGCACATCTTTCACCATCTGGTAAGGCTGCATAACATACGAACGAATCTGGCTGCCCCATCCGATTGCCGATGGCTTGCCTGCAATTTTTTTCATTGCAGCATCACGCTCTTCTTCTATGCGAGATGCGACCATCGTCTTGAGACGCTTTAATGCGCTTTCGCGGTTTTGTAATTGTGACCGTTCTTGCTGAGATGAAGCAACTAGACCAGTTGGTTCGTGAATGAGTCGCACTGCCGACGAAGTCTTGTTGACATGCTGACCACCGGCGCCAGATGCTCGAAATACTTCCATCCGAATATCTGTTTCATTGATCTCAACATCTGCTTCTTCAAGAATTGGCCACACCTGCACACTGGCAAAACTTGTTTGGCGTCGACCCTGGTTATCAAATGGACTAATCCGCACCAAACGATGTGTACCGCGCTCTGATGTGAGAAGCCCGTATGCATATCTGCCGCGCACCGTGAAGTCGGCCGACAAAATACCTGCCTCAGTGCCAAGTGAGATGTCTCCAATCTCAATGGCAAAATTGCTGCGTTCTGCCCATCGCGTATACATGCGCAAGAGCATCTCGCTCCAGTCTTGAGCATCGACACCGCCATCTTTGGCGTTGATCTGCACAATCGCATCCATCTCATCGTGCACACCAGTAAACAAACTGCGCAACTCAAGCGCATCAAGTTTTGTGCGCACACCACTGATGCCATTTTCAAGATCTGGTTCTTGGCTCGCATCATCAATTTCGCGGGCCATTTCGTGCAACACCTCAAGGTCGTCTACCGATCCAGATAGTTGTGCAAATTCATCCAAGTCTGCTTTGAGGTTGACGTATTCAGTGTTTACCTTTTTGGCATTGTCTTGGTCATCCCACAAATCGGGGCGAGCAACATCGACCTCGAGAACCTTCATTCGCTCACCACCAGCTTCTACCTTGAGGTAGACGAAGGCTTCGCTAACGCGTCGCCGAATTTCAGTGAGGTCGTTAGAAAAATCACGCATAGTGAATAGAAGTAAATTAGTTGCGCCCGTGGCACAACTTGTACTTCTTGCCCGAACCGCAAGGGCACACCGCATTACGAGGCGTAGTCGACCAGTCATCTGCCGACTTAACAATTGTCTTCACTGCTGGCTCGGACTGTATTGGCGCGCCGGATTCCGCAGCAGCAATCGCAGCAAATCCACCATCGGTCTCGGTATCAAACGATGATTCTTGAAGATTGCTCACCTGCAACACAGGCGACTCATTTTTCACAACTTGTACGTGCATGACGTACTTGACAAAGTCTTGAGCAATGCCCTTCATTAATGCACCGAACATCTCAAAGCCCTCACGTTGCCATTCGGTGAGAGGATCTTTTTGACCCATGGCACGCAGGTTGATGCCCTCCTGGAGATAGTCCATCTCTTCTAAGTGTTCGCGCCAGCGTTGATCAATAATGCGGAGCATCACTTGACGCTCAATCTCGCGCATTGTCGACTCGCCCATTTCGGTTTCACGAGCTGCATAGAAAACCGATGCATCCGACATCACGAGGTCATACATCTCATCAGTGTCTGCACACTGCTCTAAACGGTGACTTGTAACTGTCGATGGCCAGAATGAAACGAGTTCACGAGCCAGGCCGTCTAGGTCCCATTCATCATTTGCGTCCGATACACAATGACTGTCAATCAACGAGTCAACGGCCTCTGCCAAATACTCCATTGCAGCAACTTTGAGATCAAGGCCTAGGAGTATCTGGTCGCGGCGCTGATAAATAATCTTGCGCTGCTCATTCATGACTTCGTCGTACTTGAGAAC
>CAINTF010000041.1 GCA_903853285.1 uncultured Acidimicrobium sp.
ATTCTTGGCATGGTCATGATGGCCTCAGCCCGCGATCTCGTCTCCATTTTTGTCGCACTCGAGTTTCTCTCCATCCCTGCTTACATGCTTGCCGCATGGCGCAAGCGTGACATCAAGAGCAATGAAGCAGGTGTCAAGTATTTCTTGCTCGGTGTGTTTGCATCTGCAGTCATGTTGTACGGCATGTCGCTCTTGTACGGCGCAGCCAACAGCACGTTGCTTGTTGACTTGGGTAAGAGCATCACGGTCAATGGTGGTCTCAGCGCGCTGCATGCACTGGGCGTCGTATTTGTTGTTGTCGGTTTTGCATTTAAAGTTTCTGCAGTTCCGTTTCATACATGGGCACCAGATACCTATGAAGGTGCACCGAGCCCAATCACCGCTTTCTTGTCGGTTGCATCCAAAGCAGCAGGCTTTATCGCGCTGGTGACATTGTTGTTTGTCGCTTTCCCAGAAGCCTCGTCGGTATGGCAGCCATTCATTTGGGTGCTTTCAGCACTCACGATGACAGTCGGAAACGTTGTTGCATTGCGTCAGAACAATGTAGTTCGCATGCTCGCGTACTCATCCATCAGCCAAGGTGGCTTCGTGCTCATGCCGCTTGCGGTTGCGGGCATAGCTGGTGTTGGCGACTCGGCACTTCGTGCCGTTGTTGTTTACCTGCTCATTTACGCAGCAACCAACCTCGGCATGTTCGCGGTGATCATTGCGGTCTCACGCAAAACCCGCAGTGGTTCGGTATCGAGCTTTGGCGGTCTGTTCTCATACGCTCCAGGCCTTGGCGCGCTCGCAACAATTTTCCTTGCGTCGCTTGCTGGTATTCCGCCATTGGGTGGCTGGATCGGTAAGTTCGCAGCGTTCCAGACACTGATCAGTGCGGGTACCGGTTGGGCTTACGGGCTCGCACTTATTGGTGCAGTCAACTCGGTGATCGCATTTGGTTACTACGGAAACGTGATGCGTGAGATCTGGATGAAGCCTGCACCACATGGCGACGTCACACCTATTCGCACACCTGGCTCGCTTGCCCTTGCACTTGGTATTACAGGTGTAGCCACATTGGTGCTCGGTGTGTTGCCAGGCATTGCAATGCACTTCGGCGATATTGCACACATCACTGGTGCCTTCGGCGGCTGACGAAATATCTGCGGCTATTGCCGCCGCTGGGGGATCAATTCCGTTCAGCGAATACATGCAACTCGCGTTGTATGGCGAAGGTGGTTTTTACACAACTGGTGGTCGCGCTGGCCGACGAGGCGGCGATTTCATCACAAGCCCCGAAGTTGGTCCGCTGTTTGGCACAGTGATTGCTCGCGCACTTGACGCTTGGTGGAAGGAACTTGGTTCACCAAGTCGATTTGACGTTGTCGAGTGCGGCGCAGGCCCGGGAACACTTGCGCGCAGCATCTTGGCGGCTCAACCTGAATGTGCCGATGCAATGCAATATGTTGCAGTAGAGATATCGGCTTCGCAGCGAGCACTACATCCGCAGAGTGTTGAGTCTCGCGAAACCATGCCGGAAAGCCAAATAACTGGTGTGATTTTGGCAAACGAGTTACTCGATAACTTGCCCTTTCGCTTGTTTGTGTTCGATGGATCCTGGATGGAGGCATTTGTTTCGCAAGCTTCTGGTGGTCAGTTTGTAGAAGTGCTGCGCACACCGGATGTTGTTCCATCATGCTTGCCACAAACTGCACCACTTGGTTCGCGAGCACCGATTCAAGATGCTGCAGCATCGTGGGTGCGTGACTGTTTGTCAAAAATCAGTAATGGCCGATTGCTGTTATTCGACTACTTCAGCACATCGACTGTCGATATTTCACTCACCCCTTGGCGCGAGTGGTTACGCACATATCGCGACCAAGGTCGAGGCACGCATTATCTTTCCGACCCAAGTTCTCAAGACATCACTACGCAGGTAATGCTCGACCAATTACCAGCGGGATTTACTGCGTCGACTCAAGCCGATTTCTTGAAGCAGTGGGGCATCAACGAATTAGTGAGTGAAGGCAATGGCTACTGG
>CAINTF010000042.1 GCA_903853285.1 uncultured Acidimicrobium sp.
CAGGTGATTTCGCCCAACGTGCCCTCAAGGATTTCGACAACACGACCGTCATCCAATGTGAGTGTTGCATTGCCCGCCGTTTTACTGCTTGCAATTTGCCAACCCTCTTGAGCAGTGAGCGACGTAGCGACAGCAACTAGTTCGACATTATGTGTAGTTGGAAGCGCTGTCGGTGTTGATGAACCGCCGGAAGTAATCGCAAACAAACCCAAAACTACAACTGCCGCAGCGCCAAGAATTGCAAATGCGGCCCACAAGCGAGCCGACAAAAAGTGGCGCATATGCCTATTCTAAATCGTTTCTATTTCGCTGCTGCGACTGCATGCGCTGCGCGATGCGCGGCTACTGCCAGTTGTTCCATCACTGCGTCTGTGTGACCCACTCCAACAAAGAGCGCTTCGTAAGCACCTGGCGCCATTGCCACACCTTCGTTGAGCATCGCATGAAAAAACTTTGCATACAGCTTTTCATCTGTTTGCTTTGCTTCATCAAAGTTGGTTGGAACACGATTACCAAAGAACGCGCCGACGAGAGTGCCAACGACTGGAAACTGAGCGGTAATACCGGCACTCGTGCAGGCGTCGCGCAACAGGGTGGCGAGTTGTCGTGCTCGCGCACCAAGCTCCATATATACGTCTTGTGTGAGTTCGTTGAGTGCGCTCAGACCTGCAGCAGTGGCAAGTGGATTACCGGCAAGAGTTCCTGCGTGAAACACTTTGCCGAGTGGAGACAGATTTTCCATCACCGCGCGAGATCCGCCGATTGCGCCAATTGGTAGACCGCCACCGATTACTTTGCCAAAACATGTGATGTCGGGACGCACGTCGTATTTTGCTTGTGCCCCACCCATACCAATTCGAAAACCCGTAATCACTTCATCAAAAATCAACAGCGCACCAGCTTTGTCGCATGCTGCACGAAGTCCTTCTAGAAAACCAGGGGCTGGTGCAACGACGCCCATGTTTGCGGCAATCGGTTCAACAATCACTGCGGCTACATCGTTACCAATTTCTGGCACAACGTTGTACGGCACAACAAGCGTGTTGGCCACGGCTTCCTCGGGCACACCTGCAGTGCCTGGCAAACCGAGTGTTGCAACACCACTTCCGCCAGCAGCAAGCAACGCATCAGTTGCACCGTGAAAGTTTCCGGCAAAAGTAATGATTCGCTTACGACCTGTGGCTCCACGAGCAAGTCGCACCGCCGTGCTCGTTGCTTCGGTGCCGCTATTCATCAAGCGCACTCGCTCACAGCTTGGTACTCGTTCACGAATCGCTTCGGTAAGTTTCATTTCGCGTGGAGTTGGCGCACCGAATGAAGTGCCATCAACTGCTGCAGCTTGCAACGCTGCGGTGATCGACGGGTGTGCGTGTCCCAAAATGACAGCTCCGTAGCTTTGTACCAAGTCGATATACCGCTTGCCCTCAACATCAATCACGTGTGCGCCTTCGCCACGAGCAACGATGTATGGCTCACCACCAACTGCCTTAAATGCACGAATCGATGAGTTGACTCCGCCAGGAATCACTTCAGCAGAGCGGGTGTAGAGCGCGTGATTAGACGGAACACCTTTGCCTGTGCAAACCGTTGCTGCGCAGCCTGCTGCAACACAGGCAACTGGATCACAAAACTGAATGCTCATGCCTTAGCGATTATTTTCTGCGAACCAGCGCGCAAAATACGTGAGAATAATGTCGGCACCTGCACGCTTCACAGCGGTGAGTTGCTCAAGCGCGACGGTGTCGTGGTCGATCCAACCATTTGCTGAGGCTGCTTTGATCATCGCGTATTCACCACTCACGTGATACGCAGCCACCGGTACATCAACCTGTGCACGCACTGCACTAATCACATCGAGATAACTCAGTGCAGGTTTGACCATCACCATGTCGGCACCCTGCTCGATGTCGGCGTGAACTTCTCGTAGAGCCTCACGGGCGTTACGCCAATCTTGTTGGTAACTCTTGCGATTACCCCCGCCCTGAATCTGCACGTCGACAGCATCGCGAAATGGGCCATACAAACCAGATGCGTACTTTGCCGAATACGCCATGATCGCAACATCAGAGAATCCTGCGCCATCGAGTGCGGAACGTATTGCGCCAACTTGACCATCCATCATTCCGCTTGGCGCTACTACATGCGCACCAGCAGTTGCCTGAGCAAGTGCTGCTCGACAATAAATATCAAGCGTTGCATCGTTGTCGACGTCACCGTGCTTGTTCAGAACTCCACAGTGTCCGTGTGATGTGTATTCGTCTACGCATAAGTCAGACATCAACACCATGTCGTTGCCGACTTCTTTTTGCAATTCGCGTAATGCCACTTGCACGATGCCGGCTGGATCAAATGCGCCAGAGCCAACTTCATCCTTCACGGATGGAATACCAAACAAAATGACGGCAGGAACACCAAGTTCTGCAAGTTGCACTACCTCACTGCGCAATGAATCGAGCGTGTGTTGCACAACACCAGGAAGCGACAAGATTGGCTGCGCGGACGAAATACCCTCGCGCACAAACAGTGGGGCAACAAGGTCTTTGACACCCAAACGCACTTCTGCAACAAGCTCGCGCATGGCGGGACTCTGTCGCAGACGACGTGGGCGAGATTGCGGAAACGCCATACCCGTAAGGCTACGGGCGCTGTTGTTCGAAAACCTCAACGAGTGCAGCAACCACAGCACTTGGCGTTGTTTGTGCCGCAACGCTCGACACCCGAATATTCAGATTGCGTGCAACCCGAGCAGTTGATTCACCGATTGCGATTACCACGTTTGGCGTCTTCATCCCCATGCCAGATCTCCACGACCGAACAGCTGATCCAGAATAAAAAACAACGGCGTCTGCTTCTGTTGCCTGCGCAACTTCTTCGAGGCTCGGAGTTGCTGACACCGTTTGATACGCAGCAGCCTCGTCTACTAACCAACCGTGCTCAGCAAGTCCGCGTGCAACTGATGAGTCAACTGCGCCACCCACGTTTTCGACTTGTGCAAGCAGTACTCGCCCGTCGCCATAGGGAAACTCGCGCACAAGTGTTTGAGCATTAGCAATACTCGGCATGAAGTCGGCAGCGCAACCGAGTGCCTTTGCCGTCGCACCTCCAACCGCCGCAATTTTTGGTCGTCGTGCGTCGCTACCCACCAACGTCTGAAGAAATGCCGAAATACTCTGAGCTCCATTTGCAGATGTAACAACAATCCAGTCGTACTCTTCTGCGCGATCGAGCGCCGCTTTCAACTTGCGACCACCATCGCTTGGTCCAACAATTTTGATCAGTGGCACCAACAACACATTGACATCAACCTCGGCCAACAATTCGGCAAGTTCGCTCGACTGTTCAACTGGTCGAGTAAGTACAACTGTTTTTCCGGCAAGGTTGGTCATTGCGTTTTGCTTCGGCACTGCTTTGCGATGTCACGAGCTAATTGCA
>CAINTF010000043.1 GCA_903853285.1 uncultured Acidimicrobium sp.
GGTGCACAGACAGCTGCCTGCACACCGATAATTCGAACGTTGGGGTGTTGTTGCTTAATTGCGAGTGCAGTGCCGGCAAGCAGTCCGCCACCTCCGAGAGGAATGATGAGCAGCTCGAGATCGTCGATGTCTTCAAGTAGTTCGAGACCGAGTGTGCCCTGACCTGCAATCACGTCTGGGTCGTCATATGGATGACAAAAAGCCATGCCCGTTTCTTGTGCGCGAGCTTTTGCTGCAGCAACTGCCGTATCGACACTTTCGCCACCGTCAAGCACAGTCGCACCGTGGTGTTTGGTTGCTGCAATCTTTGAAAGCGACGCACCTTTAGGGACGAAGATGTCGCACTTAGCCCCAAAATGTTTTGCTGCAAGAGCAAGGCCTTGAGCGTGGTTACCCGCACTGCCTGCGACCACTCCGGTTTCTTTTGCATTTCCTAATTGGGCAAGTTTGTTCATACCGCCACGAATTTTGAATGAACCAGTGCGTTGCAGGTTTTCGGCCTTGAGCACAATGGTTCCGCCGAAGCGTTGGCTGAGGTAGGCAGATGGCAAAACGGGAGTATGTAATACGACGTCTTTGCCCCGTGCGCGAGCAGCCACAAACGCTTCATTCGGAATATCTATTGGTGTTGGGTTGCTTGTTGCCATGCACCGACTACCGTACCTCTGATGCGCGCTTTACTCTTGGCAAATTCGGGCGATGCCGATGCGGGCTTTGTTGGCCAACGATTTGAGGACTACGACTTCTCGTTCACGACAGTCCACCGCGAATACCCACACGAGTGGCCGTCGCTTGACGGCATCGACCTCGTTCTCTATCTCGGATCTAATTGGTCGGTCTACTGGGAAAATGTCGCTACGAATGTTGCAGCCGAATCCGAAGTCATCCGCGAGGGCCATCGCCGCGGAATTCCCCAATTCGGTATCTGCTTTGGCGCGCAAATAATGTCACATGCGCTCGGTGGGAGTGCCGAGCGAGCCAAAAAATCAGAGGTCGGTTGGCACGAAGTAATAGCCACACCTACTTATGGCGTGTTGGCAGGGCCATGGATGCAGTGGCATTACGACACGTTTTCAGCACCCCCGGGGGCCCAGGTTTTGGCATTGAGCGATGCTGGGCCACAGGCCATGCAGATGGGGCGTACGTTTGCGACCCAATTTCACCCAGAAGTCAATGAAGCCATCATTTCTCGCTGGATCAGTGGGCAGGGTGCAGCCGAATTGGCTGCATTAGATATGACTCCAAGCGCCCTGATCGAGCGAACTCGAGCTGAAGTCGAAAGGTCTGGACCTGCTGCTGGACTGATTGTTGACTGGTTTTTACATAACGTTGCATCAACCCCGATCCCGAAACCAAAGGCTCGCGGGCACTTGTTCACAAGGTAGAAAGCCGCCGGCGGTTTCTCCCGAAACTGCGCCCAAGTAGTAGTTTTTCAGGTTGATGTCTACCTTCCTCAGGTCATTTCTCACTATTGTCTGGTTCGGATTAGCTGCTGTCCTCATCGCCGGATTATTGCTCTGGGTGTCGTCACTACTTCGACCATCAAAACCAAATCGCGAGAAGTTGTTGTCGTATGAAAGCGGCGTTGATCCAATCGGTGAAGGTTGGTCGCAGAGCCAGGTTCGTTATTAC
>CAINTF010000044.1 GCA_903853285.1 uncultured Acidimicrobium sp.
GTAAGTCGACGCGACATGTGGCCTACGTGGCGGATTTCTCCACCAAGACCAATTTCGCCGCACACAACTAAATCGCTTGGCGCAGGCTTATTAGTGGCCGCCGATACAAGCGCAATGCACAGACCCAAGTCGCTGCCAGGCTCGCTCAGACGCACACCACCAACAACCGAAGCAAACACTTCATGCTGCGAAAGACTGATGCCCACTCGGCGTTCGAGCACTGCCAACAACATGGCAAGGCGGCCTGGGTCGAGGCCTTGTGCACTGCGCCGTGGCGGCACGTTGCCGCTCATTGCATTAGTCAGTGCTTGCACTTCAACAAGCAGTGGGCGCTGACCTTCAAGCGTGGGCACAACAACCGAGCCCGGTGTGCCTGGGCGACGATCGGCTAAAAACATTTGGCTTGCATCTGGAACACCAACAAGACCAAGTTCGGTCATTTCAAATAATCCGAGTTCGTTGGTGGAACCAAAGCGATGCTTGACCGCGCGCAAGATGCGCAGTGCGTGATGCCGTTCGCCTTCAAATGAAAGAACAGTGTCGACAACATGTTCGAGCACACGTGGCCCTGCGAGCCCACCATCTTTGGTGACATGGCCAACCAAAATTGTTGGAATGTTGCGACGCTTTGCTTCTTGCACAAGGCGGTGTGCACAGCCGCGCACTTGCACCACTGAACCGGGTGCCGAACCAAGCGCTGGATCGGCAACAGCTTGAATGCTGTCGATCACCAGTAACTCAGGCTTTACTTTGTCGAGTGCAGCAACGATGTTGGTGAGCGATGGCTCTGAGACGAGCCACAAATTATCGCGCACCGCGTGCAGTCGTTCGGCGCGCAGGCGCACTTGCTGCGCGCTTTCTTCGGCTGTTACGTAGAGCGAGCGCGTCGGCCAAGACGCGAGAAGTTGTAATAACAATGTTGACTTACCGATACCTGGCTCGCCACCAAGCAACGTCACTGAGCCAGGTACTAATCCGCCGTCGAGTACGCGATCGAGTTCGGAAATGCCGGTAGACAACGGTTGGCCAACTGAAGCATCGAGCTTGCCAATCGGTTGTGCTTCGCCTGGCGGAATGAGCGCCATGCCTGCAGCAAGCGTGGTGTGTGAGTTTGGATCTTCGACGTCTTCAACGAGCGTGTTCCATGCGCCGCACGAGTCGCATTTGCCGGCCCACTTGTAATGAGTAGCTCCGCAATCACCGCAGTTGTACACCGTGCGCAGTCGAGCCATGCGCCAACGCTACAGAGTGGGTGTGCGCCTGTGTCGCCTGTAGCGCCAGAAAGCGACGAATGCCGAAAAACCAGCCATGCCAACAATCCACAAAATCAGCATCCAGCGCAAAAGAGGCGAGAAGATGCGCGCGATTGTGGCAGCAACGGCCGTATTTTGCGTGGTCGTTGCAAGGTCTTGCGTACTGCCATCAAACGCCGCATTCCATTGCAATGTTCCAAACTTCGAGATGCCCGTTGTTGCTTCAACTTTGCCCGGCAACTTCAGATTGAACGTGACACCAACTGCTTGGCCAATGTCGAGGCCAGAGTTTGCAAGTGTTGCCTGAAATGGTGTTGCTCCAATAGTGGTGAGCAACTTTGGGTCAGCAAATGCGTTCAGTCCATCATTCACTTGCAATTGACCCACGAGATTCCACGTCGAGTCAGTGTCTTTGCCAGTGCGGGTGAGTGCAAGACCTTTAAAAGGGCCAAACTCGCTGCTCAGTTGTCCGAGCAATGCTGTGGCTTCTTCGGGATTTATAAAGTGATGCGCAACACGCACCTGCATTGCGCCTTCTGGTGTTGTTGCAACATCAGAGACTGACCAACCCGCTGCCTTGGCATCGTCAAAACTTAATTCGGATGCAAGATTTGGGTACTTGGCAACAATTTCCGCATCGGCTGTAGTGACAATTGCGAGTGTGCCGCTGCCGTTTGGGTCTACGTCGAGTGTGACGACGGAGTCAACACGGCAGCTTGTTAGCAATGCGCATGTTGCAACAGCAACAAGTGCGCGCACGATTACAGAGCGAGTAGATGTTTTAAACACCAAAGGGTTCACTCAGGTGTTGCAGTAGTGCCGTCACCGGCGCCAGCAAGTTCAATCGCTGCTGGTGGCTTAAAACCCTCTACTGCCTTAAACGTCATGCGACGCTCGCCAGCACTCTCTGGGTCTTCTTCGGTGTCGACAACGATGATCTCGCCCGCGGTGAACTCTTTGTTCAAGAGTTTTTCCGACATCGGGTCTTCGATCAAACGTTGCAATGCACGACGCAGTGGGCGAGCGCCTAATTGTGGGTCGTAACCACGCTTGGCCAACAACTCTTTTGCCGACTGCGTGAGTTCGAGTCCGAGACCA
>CAINTF010000045.1 GCA_903853285.1 uncultured Acidimicrobium sp.
AGCCAGTGCATGCGCTTGAGAATCCCCGACAATCACCAGCTTGCGTGGCAATTGAGCAATCGTTGTAGACGTTGTGGACGAAGCTGGTGAACCAACCACACTTGGTGTCAGTGTGGTGCTCGTGTTGGCAACAGTCGTTGGCACTGCAAAGATCACGGTGGCGGATGACGCATCAATCGAAAGGTCACGTGCCTCAATGCCAACAACCTTGACCCCCGTGATACCTAGCGAGGTAACTATTACGGCAGTTATAAAAACGGGAAGCCGACGATGCACAGCGCTCAATTGTGGTCGGTTACGCCACCAATCACCAATTGCTCCGTGACGGGTTGGGATCTCGACATATTGATAGACAAATTCGTTGATGATGATTGTCGCTGCAAGCGCGACGGCAAAGCGATTGCCCGAGTCTCGCGCATGAACGACTACGAAAATAGGCCAATGCCAGAGATACAAGCCGTACGAGCGTCGGCCGATCTCGACAAAAAAGTTTTGCGAGAAAAACCTTTTGACTATTAACCCATTTGGCCGCATCACGACAGCAACCATCACAGCTGACGCAAGTGTCGTTGCGGCCAGACCGCCTTGATACAAAAATGGATCAGCCACGTGCACCGTGGCCATGAGTACACCAATCACCACAATCGACGCAATCGCCAATGCATCAGCTATTGAAGAACGCCACCAACTAGATAGGGCATTTTTGCGCCACGGTCGCCACAACATTGCAACTGCTGCACCAAGCAATAGACCACTCGAGCGCGTAAGCGTGCTGAGATAGAGAAAGTTTGTGCGTGTTTCGTTGTCTTGCACAAAACGCAATGCTGTTGCGGCCATGACAGCGCAACTGCATGCAACGAGCAGTACTCCTGAAACTTTTGAGCGCATCCACTTTGCGCCAAATACGAACGTAAACAGCAGCGGCCACATGAGATACCACTGTTCTTCCACGGCAAGTGACCACAAATGGCGAAGTACCGGCAGCGAACTTGCTGCAAAATACGGCGTGTCTACTGCAAAGATCTGCCACCAGTTGGAAAAATAGCCAAGCGATGGAAACACGTCTCGGCGAAAATCAGGCGCGGAGTCGGTGGAATAAAACGCCACGCATATGGCAGTGGCGGACAACATCACAAAAAGTGCAGGTAAAAGTCGTCGTGCGCGTCGAATCCAAAATTGTTTGAGGTCGATGCGTTGAGTTGATTCGCGTTCTTCAATCAACAACGATGTAATGAGAAATCCGCTGACAACGAAAAATACCTCAACGCCTAAAAACCCACCGGGTAGCCAGGCAATATTTGCGTGGTACAACATCACCGCGACCACACTGAACGCGCGAATGCCGTCGAGCGAGGGCTCGTAGCCCATGTGTGGCTGATCGTTCATTTGACTTTTCTGAAAGCTACAAAAATTGCAATCACATAGATTGCTGCGCCAACGCTAAACGGGGCGCCAATTCCAATGTGATCAAAAGCCAAGCCAGCGAGTGGTGGTCCGAGAACTCGTGCGAGCGCCGAAGCCGATTGCTGAACGCCGAGTGCCTCTCCACGACGATCGTCGTCTGCCGAGTTTGCAACTAGTGCGCTGAGCGAAGGGCTCGCCACGCCTGCGCCTATTACCAAGATGACCAGTGCAACAATCAATATTGGCCAGATCACTGCCGCACTCAGTAACAACAAACCAATCGCCACACCTACTTGCCCGATACGCACAAGTCGCAGCGATCCATATTTTGCAGTAAGCGGTGCAATGAGTGCTCCCTGCACACCCGACATCAGTACACCGATGCCAAGAAACACTGCAGCCGTAGATGCTTCAGTAAGATTAAATCGCGCACCACCAAACAATGAAAATGTTGCTTCAAAGCCGGAGAATGCAAACATCGAAAAGAATCCAACTGCTGCAAGCGCGCCATAGTTTCGTTTTCGTAACGGTGTAACAGTTCGCTTTGTTTCGCTCGCTCTAGAAAGATCACGAGTTTCTGGCAAACGAATGATCGCAGCGATCGCGTTCACCAGAGCCAAGCAACCTGCAAGATAAAACGGCACGTGCGCGCCACCAAGAGCTGCGAGACCACCAAATGCTGGACCAAAAACAAAGCCAACTCCGAACGCCATGCCGAGCAAACCGAGCATGCGTGCACGTTGCTCTTTAGACCCAATGTCGGTCACTGCACTTTGCGCAACCGAGACACTTGCACCAGACGCACCGTCAATGAGTCGGCCTGCAAACAACACCCAGAGTGCGCCGGCTGCACCAGTAATGAAACTTCCAACTGCTGTTCCGAGCAACGAGATAACAATGACTGGTTTCCGACCAATGCGATCAGACCATCGACCAAGGATTGGAGCAAAAATCATTTGTGCAAGTGAGAACGACGCGAACAACATGCCCACTTGAAAACCGGTTGCACCAAAGCGATCGGCATAGCGACCAAGGATCGGTGCAACCATGCCAAACCCGATCATGTCGAGTGCGACAGTTGACCAAATGATCCAGAAACCGCGTGGCAGCGGTTCGCGCGAGGTTTTTTTGGTTTCGCTCATGCTCGACGCACGCGAGTACCAGCCTTGGTGGTCTCAACCACGTAGCCAGCTGCTTGCAGTTCAATACGTATGGCGTCTGCCGTTGCAAAATCTTTTGCCACGCGAGCCGCATCGAGTTGTTGCGCTCGATCAACAATCGCTGCATCAATATCGTCACCGCTGCGCAACACAAGTCCAAGTGCATTGCACATTTCGTGCACCGCAGTTGTGAGGGCTGCGCATACGTCAGTTTCGCCAGACTCGATGGCAATATTGGCGCGTCGCACAGTGTCAAAAATAATTGCCATCGCGTTTGGTGTGTCAATGTCGTTGTCCATCACCTCGCGAAACTTGGCAAGAACTTCGATGTCGGCAGACTTTGCTGGTAGCGCAGCTTGAGACATGCGGTCTGCAAACCCGTCCAGATTGGCAAGCGACTTGACTGACGAATCAATGTTGTCTTGACCAACCTTGACCGGTGACCGGTAGTGCGTTTGCAACAACAACATTCGGTATGCGCGCGGGTCGTAGTGCTGCACCAAGTCCACAAGATTGGTGACGTTGCCTAGGCTCTTCGACATTTTTTCGCCTTCAGTATCGACAACGAATCCGTTGTGCATCCAGTGCTGAGCAAATGTCTTACCAAGCGCTACTGCTTGAGCTCGTTCGTTTTCGTGGTGAGGAAAGCGCAAGTCGGCGCCACCGCAATGCAAATCAAAACCTTCGCCGAGCAATTGCAAGCTCATCACTACGCATTCGCTGTGCCAACCTGGTCGACCTTCACCCCACGGCGACGGCCAACTTGGTTCACCGGGTTTCGAAAACTTCCACAGCGCAAAGTCTGCTGGGTGACGCTTTTGAGCCGCGCCCAACACTTCTCGGTCGCCACCACCAGACAACATGTCTTCCAAGTTTTGATGCGCAAGCAATCCGTAGTCCGGTACCGATGAAATATCCAGATACACACCGTCGTCAGTTGCGTATGCGCTATCGCTCGACATCAATTCGCCGATCATGTCGACCATCTGATCTACGTATTCAGTTGCGTGTGGAACATCATTTGGTCGTAACACGCCCAACGCATTCATTGCATCGAACCACACCGCTTCGCACTTATGTGTGATCTCATTCCATGGACGATTCTCGCGATTTGCGCGGTCAATGATCTTGTCATCAATGTCGGTGATATTGGACACCAATCGCACCTGCACTCCCGACCACTCCATATATCTACGCAAGATGTCGTAGACCAAAGTGGCTCGGCCGTGGCCCAGATGCGGCGGGCCATAGACCGTTGGACCACACAAATAGATGCCCAACTTGCCCGGCTCGCGCATTTTGAGTTCGCGCACATCGCGTGTCACGGTGTCATATAAGTGCAGCACGCACACAGCCTAGAGGCGCAGTTGTAGGCCAAGCAGTGGCTTGACCCAATACAGTTAATGCGCGATGACCGTGCCCGATAAGCCCTCCCTCGACAACGTCGAAAGCAAGTTGATTGCACAGTGGGATGCCTTGGGCACATACGCGTTCGACCGCAAGGCCACTCGCGACAACGTCTTTGCAATTGACACCCCTCCGCCAACCGTGAGCGGCTCGCTCCACATGGGTCACGTGTTCAGTTACACACACACCGATGCTGTTGCCCGCTTTTGGCGCATGCGTGGAAAATCGGTTTTTTATCCGATGGGTTGGGATGACAACGGACTGCCGACCGAGCGCCGCGTGCAAAATTTTTTCGGCGTGTCATGTGACCCGAGCGTCGCACATGACCCAAGTTTTGTGCCGCCATTTCGTGGCGACGTACCAAAAGATCACCGTGCAGTAGCGATCTCGCGCCCAAACTTCATTGCATTGTGCGAAGAGCTCACACATGAAGATGAAAAAGTCTTTGAAGACTTGTTTCGCCGACTTGGATTGTCGGTCGACTGGTCGCTGTTGTACACCACCATTAGTGATCACGCGCGACGCACAAGCCAAGACGCGTTCTTGCGCAACTTGTCGCGCGGCGAGGCCTACGCACAAGAAGCACCAACGTTGTGGGACGTCGATTTTGGAACAGCTGTCGCACAAGCAGAATTAGAAGACCGCGAACGTCCTGGTGCTTTCCATGACATTTCTTTCACTCACGAGTCTGGTAGCGAAATATTGATTGCAACTACGCGACCAGAACTGATTCCTGCTTGCGTGGCACTCGTTGCTCACCCGGACGACGAAAGATACAAACCATTTTTTGGCACCATGGTGCGCACACCGTTATTTGATGTTGCAGTACCTGTGCTCGCACACGAACTTGCACAGATCGACAAAGGTACGGGAATTGCGATGGTCTGTACGTTCGGCGATCTCACCGACGTTGTGTGGTGGCGCGAACTCAATTTGCCAACACGACCAATTATTGGACGCGATGGTCGCATCTTGACGCAAGCGCCTGACGACATGACAAGCGCTACCGGCCTCGAAAACTACGCAGCACTTGCTGGCAAATCTGTAAAGCAGGCACAGACCGCAATTGTTGAGATGCTGCGCACGAGTGGCGACTTGCGCGGCGAGCCAAAACCGATCACTCACCCAGTCAAGTTTTACGAAAAGGGCGATCGACCTCTTGAGATCGTGACAAGTCGTCAGTGGTACATCCGCAACGGCGGTCGCGATGCCGAATTACGTGCAGCATTGCTGGCGCGCGGCGATGAGTTGGCCTGGCATCCAGAATTTATGCAGCATCGCTACAGCAACTGGGTTGACGGACTCAACGGCGACTGGCTCGTGAGCCGCCAGCGTTACTTCGGCGTGCCAGTGCCGTTGTGGTATCGACTCAATACAGCTGGTGAACCTGACTATTCAAACCCGCTTGTTCCTGAAGCTTCACGATTGCCAATCGATCCAAGCACAGATGTGCCAAGTGAATTTACGGAAGCGCAACGCGGTGTGCCGGGCGGATTTATCGGTGACGCTGACGTTCTCGACACGTGGGCCACATCTTCATTGACTCCGCAGATTGCTGGCCGCTGGCTCGACGACCCCGCAATGTTCAACAACGTGTTCCCTATGGATGTTCGACCACAAGGTCACGACATCATTCGCACGTGGCTCTTTGCAACAACTGTTCGCTCGCACTTCGAGCACAGCGTTGCTCCATGGCGCAATGCTGCTTTGTCGGGCTGGATCTTGGACCCAGATCGCAAGAAGATGTCGAAGTCAAAGGGCAACGTAGTTACGCCAATCGATTTGTTTGAGCAATACGGCAGCGACGCCGTTCGTTACTGGGCTGCATCTGCCCGACCAGGAGTTGACACCGCATTCAGCGAAGACCAAATGAAGGTCGGACGCAAACTCGCAACCAAGTTGCTCAACGCGACAAAGTTTGTGTTGGGTGCGGGCGAGGTCAGCAACGATGTCGTACCAACCGAGCCACTTGACGTTGCAATGTTGCAGCGACTCAGCGTTGTGATTAACGATGCGACTACCGCGTTTGAATCATTTGATTATGCGCGTGCGCTCGAGCGCACTGAAACATTCTTTTGGTGGTTCTGCGACGATTACCTAGAACTGGTCAAGATGCGTGCATACGGCACCACCGATATTTCGGCGTCAGCTCGGGCTGCACTGCAACGCGCACTCAGCGTTATGCAGCGCTTGTTCGCACCTCATATTCCGTTTGCCACCGAAGAAGTATGGAGTTGGTGGCAGCAAGACTCAATCCACTTGGCGCAATGGCCAACAGTTGCCGAAATCACCGGAGACACCAAACAGATTGATGCCTTTGAGATGATGCTTGATAGCGCATGCAACGTAATCGGTGTCATTCGCCGCACCAAAACAGAAGCAAAGCTCTCCCAACGTGCCGAAGTTGAGTTCACATCAGTGAGCGCTACAGATACACAAATCGCTTTGCTCAAAGAGTGCATTGGTGACCTACAAAACGCTGGTGTTGTGCCGGCCATCGAGTTTGTTACACATACGGCTGGCGATTCTGCTGCACATATTGCAACAATCGTCCGACTGGCTCCGGTCACGGACGCAAAATGAGTCGTAACAGTCGCTCAGCAAAACGCTACGCACGGCCACGTTCGCACTACTGGGTACTGGCTCTCAACATTGCTGTTGTCTTTTCACTGCTCGTTGCAGGAGTCGGCATGTTGTGGGCCAACAACCGACTCAACGCACGACAAGTAGTTTCGCTCAACCGTGATCCGAGTGGTCAGCCAAGCTCCGACGCCGAAATCACACCTTCTGATAGTTGGAATCTGACCGAAGGAGACCTTGCTGCCAAGAACTTTTTGCTCACTGGCTCGGACAATGGAAGTTGTGTCGACCCAAACTCTCCGTACGCCGGCGCGTTTGGAGACCGTACAAGTTTTGGTGAGCGCAGCGACACCGTAATGATCATCCGCGTGGACCCAAAAGACAACCACGCTGCATTTTTGTCATTTCCGCGTGACTTGTGGGTCAAGATTGCTGGCTCAACTCGCACCAACCGCATCAACACAGCATTTGATCGCAAAAATCCAAACAAGCTTGTCGACACGATCTACCTCAATTTTGGCATCACCATTGACCACTATGTCAACATCGATTTTTGTGCGTTCAAAGAAATCGTCAACGCTGTTGGCGGAGTAAGCATTCCCTTTTTATATGAGACCCGTGACAAAAAAACTGGTCTGTACGTTCCTGCACCAAGCTGCTTTGAATTTTCTGGCGATCATGCGCTTGCCTACGTGCGCTCCCGTTCAGGGTATTCGTATTTCGACACTGCAAAAAATGAATGGATTAAAGACGGCACCGGCGACTTGGGTCGCATCAGTCGTCAGCAAGATTTCATTCGCCGCGCAATGCAACGAGCACTTGATAAGGGATCGAGCAGTCCAACTGTCGCCAACAAATTGCTCAATGCAGCGCTCAAGAATGTAATCACTGATGATCAACTCACACCAATTTCGATGTTGCAGCTGGCGCAGGCAATGCGCAATCTCAACACCAGTAAAATCCCTACTTACACAATCGCTGCGACTGGCGAAATGATCGGTGATCAAGCCGTTCTTGTACCGCGTATTCAAAATGACACGATGCGTGAAATTCTCGCCCTGTTTCAAGGCAAAGCAAGTTTTGCAACACCAGGATCGGTCGCTGATGCGCCGCCCACATCAGATACACCAACTTCTGATATGACAACAACAGAAGGCGCCCTTGGTGGAGTCACTAGTAGCCAAATAGTGCCAGTGAATTATGTGAAGTACACCTCTAACAATTCCTCGTCTACACCACCGACAACGCTTCCAGTCGTCGCACCTGAGCAAGCAACACTCGGTGTTGCTCCACCAAACGATCCGAGTTGTCGCTAGTCGAGCACTCGTCGGAGTGCGTCGGGCACATCGCTCGGCCCACTTACAGTTGTAAATCTTGCGCCCACCTGTTGGGCGAATACTCGCGCTTCTGCATCGTCGTCAACTGGCGCAATCACCACTAGTTCCTCAAGCGCACTACCAGCAAGTACCGCATCGCCTTCAACCGTCGAGCGACAATCTGAAAACAGAATCGTTACTCGCCTGCCAGCACGAGAACGCGCAAGTTGATTGCTTGCAGTAGTTAATGCTTGAGCAAGGTTGGTTGTGCCATAACCCCGCAAGGAAAGCACAGTGTTGACAACCTGCTCACTTGATCGTGAAACATCCTGCGACTTTGCAACAACTACGTCGTTGCCAAACACCAGCACGCTGTAATCACTTGGCTCGCGACTGGCTACTGCTGCTGCAGCCATTGCCGAATTAGCAAGTGGTTTACCGCCCATTGATCCGCTTCGATCAACAACCAAACTAAATGCAGTCCCCG
>CAINTF010000046.1 GCA_903853285.1 uncultured Acidimicrobium sp.
ATTCTTTCTTACCATTCACCACCACAACTTCGGCAACACCCACACCAGACGCGCGCACGCTGACACTCAAGTTGTTGACTTGACTTACTCTGCGCCAGCGGCCAGCAGCAAACACACCAAACGAGGTATCAAAACTGATCGTCCCGCCATCCACGAGCACTGCACCATTGTCCACCAATCGCACATCACCGCTAGTGCGCGCATATAACTGCGGCTCTGGCGTCGTTGGTGTTGGCAACACAAGTCGTTGCAACAAATTGGCTGATTGCATCAGTGCTTTGCCCCGCCAAGTGGGTCTGTAAAAAATGGCGGGATCTCTTGATTGTCGTCGAGCGCCTTCAACATTCCTGTCGCCGCAGCCAATGCTTCGTGAATAGTGACGTCCATGTCGAGATAACGATAGGTGCCGAGGCGACCCAAAAAAGTGACACCCTTCTGGGCTCGCGCCTGATGCACATAATTGACAAGTTGGTCGGTCTCTTTCACCAACCGAATCGGATAATACGGAGTGTCGTTCTCTCCGCACAGTCGAGAAAATTCGGTATAGGTCACTGTTCGATCATGGTTTTCCCATGGCGCAAAATGTTTGTGCTCAGTAATTCGCGTATACGGCACTTGCTCGTCGCAGTAGTTCAGCACTGGACAACCCTGAAAATCTCCGTCAGAAACGTGTTGCTCGAAATCCAGCGTGCGGTATGCAAGCCTTCCGTGTTCGAAGCCGAAATATGCGTCTATCGGTCCCGTCCACACCACGTGGTCATAACTGCTCGACTGTGCCCGCTCGAAACGTGTTGACAAATGAACGGAGATTCTTTCGTGGTCAAGAATCGCCTGCACGATCGGCGTGTAACCGTGCTCGGGGATTCCCTGATGCGGATGATTGAAGTATGAATCATCGGCAGTGAACCGAAGCGGAAGTCGCGCCAAAATACTCGCCGGCAATTCGGTTGGGTCGACACCCCACTGTTTCTTTGTATACCCTGCAAAAAATGCGTCATACAATTCGCGTCCAACAAATCGCAAGCCCTGATCTTCAAACGAAACTGGATTGGTAATCGTTGAGTCAGCCTTCGTGGCAATAAACGCCTCTGCCTCTGCTGGCGAAAAGTCGGTGCCAAAAAATTCGTTGATCAAGGTCAGGTTCATTGGCATCTGAAACGCCTTGTCGCCAACCATCGCCCGCACTCTGTGCCGATACGGCATCATCACACCAAAGCGCGTGATGAACTCCCACACATGCTCATGTTGCGTGTGGAAAATGTGTGGCCCGTACGTGTGCACCATGACGCCAGATTCGTGGCGTTCGGTATAACAGTTGCCCGCCACATGATCACGGGCGTCAAAAACGGTTACAGAGTGGCCTGCTTCGGCTAGCTGCCTCGCTACTACGGCGCCTGAAAATCCTGCGCCAACGATGGCAAACGATCGTGCTAGCACGCCTTAAATACTACGCAATTAGTGCGAGAGCCAAGGTGCACACAGGCCGTCCAGATCGCGCACTTCAATGCGCTCACGGTTGGCATATGTCACTTGGTTGCTTGGATCCACGCGCAACTTAAATGTGCGGAATTCCATTTCTGTCGTATCGATCGCAAGGATGCGACCGATCAATGACTCACCAAGACTGAGCAGCAACTTGATCGTCTCGAGCGCCTGAATCGATCCAACGATTCCTGGCAAAACACCAAGCACGCCAGCCTCTGCGCAACTTGGAGCAAGTTCAGCTGGTGGTGGTTCAGGAACCATGTCGCGATATGTCGGACCATTCTTCGGATCAAACACGGTCACCATTCCTTCAAATCTGAAAATGGATCCGTGCACAACTGGGATACCGAGCTTGACGCTTGCGTCATTCAGCACATAACGACTTGGGAAGTTGTCTGCGCCGTCAACGATCACGTCATAGCCAGCAATGATCTCCATGATGTTGCTCGCGTCCAAACGCGTGTCGTAGGTAACTACATCAACATCTGGGTTCAACATCGTCAGTGTCTTCTTTGCCGAGTCAACTTTGCGATCGCCGATGCGATCAATGTTGTGCAAGATCTGACGCTGCAAGTTGCTGGCATCCACTTCATCCATATCCACAATGCCGATAGTGCCTACGCCGGCAGCAGCCAAATACAGCGCAGCTGGGCTACCAAGTCCACCAGCACCGAGCAACAACACTTTGCTTGCAAGCAGTTTTGCCTGACCTTCAACACCAACTTCTGGCAACAAAATATGTCGCTGATAGCGATTGCGCTGCTCAGCAGTCAACGACGCAGGTGTGCCCCACTGACGACCTTCGTCTTTCCACTTACCAAATCCACCTGCCATCGAAACAACATTTGTGTAGCCAAGTTCCTGCAACGTCTTTGCAGCGAACGCGCTACGAACACCACCAGCGCAATAGACCACGATCGGCGCGTTTTTATCGGTGATCTTGCTCTCGATCTGTGCTTCAAGATGTCCACGTGGAATATGAATCGACAGCGGCAATGTTCCCTGCTCGAATTCGTCGGGTTCGCGCACGTCAAGGGCCAGGGTTGAGCCCGTGGCTAGACGCGCGGCGGCGTCGGCGGTATCAACTTCGACAATCTGTGATTTTGCTTGTGCAAGTAGGTCTCTAAAACCGGCCATATAAGTGACAAATCCTCCGCCTAATACCCTACCGTTCTAGTCGGGTTTTAAAACTCAGAGGGAACGACAGAGCAGGGGCAAAACTTCAGAGATACCGGCGTTAATTACGACATCCGCCCGATCATCCATCTCGGTTGGCTGACCATTAACGATGATGAATGCCGCTCCTGCAGCCTTTGCCCTCGGCACAGCGTTGGCGGCTGGATACACCGACAGAGAAGTTCCCACGGCCAGAAGCACATCACACTCTTCGCTCGCCGCTAACGCACTTCCAATCACATCAGGCTCAAGTGGCTGCCCAAATAAAATCGTGTCGCTTTTCAATATGCCACCGCACAATTCACATCTCGGATCCACATCACCTGCAATCACTCGCGCCAACGCATCCACCATCGGCTTACGGTCCTTGCACCCCCAACAACATGTGCGATGAATTGTGCCGTGTACTTCCAGCACCTTCATCGGATCATGTCCTGCGCGTTGATGCAACTCGTCGACGTTCTGCGTAATGATGGCGTTAAGGACGCCACGGCGTTCAAGTTCAAGTAGTGCAAAATGTCCTGCATTCGGTTGCGGATCATTATCAATCCAACGAACTCTGTTGCGCCAAGATTTTTGTCGCAGTTCATCATCTTCCAAATAGTGAGTCAGGGTTGCGGCACGTTCTGCATCTGGATCTTTTGTCCACAATCCATTGGGGCCGCGAAAGTCTGGAATTCCGGAATCTGTCGAGATGCCCGCACCAGTTAATACGGTGATGCGTTTGGACGCCTGCAAAATGCCCTGTGCGATCTCTATTTTTTCTTGTAATTCTTCATTCATCACCCTGCTATCTTGCCAAACTCGCGCACACAAGTGGCCATGAACGAATTACACATTGAAAAAACTCTTGTTGTGGTGCCCTGGCTGGACCCGATTGTCGATGAAGTCGGGTTCGATGTGTTCTCTCGGTATGCCGAAATGTTTTGGCTCCCAGTCATGGGGCCAAGTGCGATGTGGATCATGCGACGCATCGTGATGGGTTTTGCCGAGTTTCCTGGTGGTTACGAGATGGACACTCAAGAGATCGCACTCGCCGTTGGCTTGTCATTCACGCAGGGTGCAAACTGTCCATTTAGCCGTGCATTGCGCCGCTGTCAGTGGTTTGGTGCAGCACAAAGCGTGCAAGGTGGTTTAGCTGTGCGCATCAAACTTCCACCGGTCTCACGCCGCCAGATTCAACGCTTCCCTGTTTCGCTCAAGCAATCACTCGTAGCGTGGCCGGTTGAATCCACCGACCATCAACAACTTGTTGAGCGAGCAAAACTTGTTGCAAACGCACTGATCACCACCGGTGACGATTCAGATTTGTTGGAATCTCGACTTACGCGGATCGGAATTCCAATTGGGATTGCGGCTCGTGTTGTGGGCGATCTAACTGGTGGGAAGATTGGCGACTCAACCACGGCACAAAGTTCTCCATAAACGCCCAGCTCGTGCGATGGAGCGCCGAAGGACCATACCCCTGTAGCGCCGTGCGATGTTTTGGACACGGATAGCCCTTATTGGTCTCAAAACTCCACAACGAATAGTCGTTTGCATATTCGCGCATCATTCTGTCTCGCGAAACTTTTGCCAATACCGAAGCAGCCGACACCGACAACACTGATGCATCAGCTTTTACTTGTGTCACTACATTCGAAATATGTGGCGACACAAAGTCCCATCGACCATCTATCACTGCAGTTGCTTTACTTACATCGATCTGTTTCGCCAAACTTTCGATCGCCCGTTTGGTGGCCAATCGTTGGGCAGCATTCATACCCAACGCATCGCATTCGGCATGTGTCACGTATCCAATCGACCATGCAGCACACGTTGCTGCCACATGATCGAACATTTCTTCTCGCCGAATTTCAGACAATTGTTTTGAGTCGCGCGCACCACCCATTAGCGTCGCCGCATCGTCGCTTGCAATTACGTCTCGCGAAAGCACAGCTGCACCAATCATCAGTGGCCCGGCCCATGCACCTTTTCCCACTTCATCTATACCGATCACAAGCGACGAGCCCTTGCGCAACAACACTCGCTCTACTTGGGTCGTTGGTGTTTCTTTCACTGCAACGAAATCTGTACCGCACCGCCGACGAAACTACCTGCACGCCACCAAGCTCCGCTTTGCAGCAACGCTGCGGCAGTTGGTGCATCTACTGCAGCGAGCAATCCACCCGAAGTTTGTGGGTCAAAACACAATGCAGCCGCTGCGGCATTGTCAGCAACATCAACAAAATTTCCCTCTACATAGTCACGGTTACGTGGATCTCCGCCGGTGCGCACACCGCGTTCCGCTGCTTCTCTCGCACCCGGATACGCCTGTAATGCACTTACTTCAATTGCTAGGGCTACTGCAC
>CAINTF010000047.1 GCA_903853285.1 uncultured Acidimicrobium sp.
CTCGGGCGTGCTGCTTAAAGCTGGCAATGAAAGCACACTGCCAGATGGTGTGCATGTAATAGTCAAGCGCGACTGCGCAACATGCGTGATGGTTGCACCACTCTTGACACAACTGCAATCGTCACATGGCATCACGATTTATTCCCAGGACGACCCATTGTTTCCAGATGGTGTCAGAGTCATTCACGATTCAGACCTATCGACTAGTTGGCACAACAACATCGAAACAGTTCCAACAGTCATCAAGGTTGTCAATGGTGCAGAAACCGAGCGCATTGTTGGTTGGCTACAAAATGAGTGGGCACAGATGTTCGACCTACCGAACATCGGCGAGGGACTTCCTGCTTATCGACCCGGTTGTGGATCACTCAGTGTTGATCCCGACAAAGTAGATGCTCTACGCGCCAAATTTGAAGGCTCGTTACTTGTCTCGCGCAGAGTCGAAATTGCATCACTCGAAGATGAGATGGAAGCCCTTTTTGCCCGTGGCTGGACCGACGGATTGCCCGTGGTTCCTCCTACGCAAGAGCGAGTGATACGCATGCTCGCCGGTACTTCACTCGCACCATCCGACATTGTTGCAATTGCCCCGCCTGATTTAGTGGAACTCACCGTCGAAAAGATTGCAATCAATGCGGTGATGGCAGGCTGCCTGCCCGAATATTTGCCATGGGTAATTGCAGCACTACAGGCGGTTTGCACTGACGAGTTCAATATGCATGGCGTGTTAGCCACCACGATGCCGGTTGGTCCAGTAATTGTTTGTAGCGGACCAGGCTCGCGAGCAATTGGAATGAACAGCGGCGTCAACGTCCTCGGCCAAGGCAATCGCGCCAACATGACCATCGGTCGTGCTGTACAACTCACCATCCGCAATGTTGGTGGTGGTCGTCCTGGTGAAATTGATCGTGCTGCTCATGGAATGCCTGGAAAACTCAGTTTCTGTTTTGCCGAGGACGAGATTGGTTCGCCGTGGACTTCGCTCGCGGTTGCACGCGGTGTTTCTCCAGAAACAGACGCAGTAACAGTGTTTGCAGGTGAAGGACCGCGCTGTGTCACCGACCAGCTTGCACGCACCCCAGAACATCTTGTTGCTTCACTTGCCGCCACCCTGCTTACTGTTGAGCATCCAAAACTTCCGCTTGCTTATGATGCAATGCTCGTCGTTGGCCCTGAGCATGCGCGAGTATTCGGCGATGCGGGTTGGAGCCGCGAACGCGTACTAGAAGAACTCCATGCACGCCTACAGCTCAAAGGAACCGACATCGTGCGCGGCAGTCATGGCATGGCGGAAGGTGTTCTGCAAAAGTACGAACAACTCACCGTCTCAAAGTTTCGACCAAACGGCATATTGCTCGTTCATGCAGGAGGTGGTGCCGGATTGTTCTCCGAAATCATTGGCGGTTGGGCCAGTGGCGCTGTTGGCTCCGAACCCGTCACGCAACTCGTCACTAATGTGGGTACACGATGAGAACAACGATGACGACCATCAATACAGCACGATTTGTGCTCGACCCAACAAGCGAACGAAATCCGTCGCAGCGCCAAATTCTTGCGCGACCAAGTTCGCTCAAAGGCCTCACTGTTGGTCTGCTCGACATTTCTAAAGCCCGTGGTGATGTATTTCTTGATCAGTTGGAGCGGCGACTGATTGGCGTTGGCGCCTCAGTGAAGAGATTTCGTAAGCCGACATTCACCAAACCAGCTCCTGTCGACTTGCGCCACGAGATTGCCATTTCTTGCAACGTAGTTATTGAAGCACTAGCCGATTGAGGCAGTTGTACGTCGTGCAGTGTGCACGACATCGTTGATCTAGAAACACGCGGCATTCCTTCAATGTTCATTGCCTCGTCGGAGTTCCGTCAGGCAGCTATCGCTCAATCTGCTGCGCTTGGCATGCCAGACGTGCAGCGCATGTTTGTTCCCCACCCCATTCAAGATCGCACTGATGCAGAGATGGCCGCGTACGCCGATCAGGCGTTTGAAGAAATTCTTGGCATGATCACGGCTGTTGATACCACCCATTAACTTGCGCAATCAGTCCATCTTCTAAAAGACTTCGCACGATTGCCTCGCTGCGTTCGGGTTGTTC
>CAINTF010000048.1 GCA_903853285.1 uncultured Acidimicrobium sp.
CGATCTTGGCAAGCGACTATGACAGGTGGGCGCGCGACTTGGGCTGCGATGGTTGGTCGTGGAGAGATGTTGCGCCAGTGTTCGCAAACCTGCCGATACCCCTGCACACCACGCTTCGCCAGGAGTGGGGGAATGTAGATCGCGCGCTTGTAGATGCGGCAACAGATTTGGGATTTGAGAGGCGCGATGATTTGAGCACGGCGCCACTCGCTGGTCGAGGAGTTGGTGCGGTGTCTCTGACTTGTGCTCATGGTCGACGTGCCTCGGTAAACGACATCTATCTTGAGCCAGCGAGATCGAGAGCGAACTTAGACGTACGCGGAAATTCGGAAGTTGATCGACTACATACGAATGGAAAGAACATAGTTGGTGTGCACCTGACAAACGGAAGTGACATTGATGCCGATGCCGTGGTGGTGTGCGCTGGAGCAATCTCGACGCCACAGATTTTATTGCGTTCGAATATTCAACGAAGAGGAATTGGGCGTGGAGTAAAGGACCATCCCGCAGTTTCGTTAACACTTGCATTGAAGGAGCCCAGTGAAGCTCGATACGCGATCTCTACATTATTGCGAACCACTTCAACGCCTGCTGGCAATCACAACGACTTCAGTCAATCGGAACAAGGCGATATCCATTTGTTGCCGCTCAATCACACAACTGGACACGACAGCATGCATGGGGCAATGTTCGCAGCAGTAATGCGCGTGCACTCCACTGGAACCATCACACAGACGAATATTGATCTCAACCTGCTCAGCGACGAGCGAGATATGCGTGCGATGACTGAAGCAACTTTGATGCTTGCTGCCATGGTTGAGGATCAAACATTCGCAGGGATTGCTACTCCTGTGAGTAATGGATTGACAACAGACAACATTCATGACTGGTTACTCGACAGTGTTGGGTCGTATTCGCATATTGGTTGCTCGAGCAAGATGGGCGCGGTCACTGATGAAGACGCGGTAGTTGACACAAGTGGCAAAGTGATTGGTTATAGCCATGTGTGGGTCTGTGATGCCTCTATTTTTCCTGATTTACCGACTGGCAATACACATCTTCCCGTTGTGATGATGGCCGAACGAATCTCGCAACGAATTAGTGAGTGTTTGACGCCCAATTGAGACTGCGTTGCACGGCGCGACTCCATTGCGAATAGTCACTCGCAGCGGCCGCACTGGGTTCGGGAGTAAAAGTGCGGTCGAGTTGCCACGAGTCAGTGATTGACTGCAGCGTTGGCCAGACTCCTTCAGCCAAACCAGCTAGATAAGCAGCACCAAGTGCTGTGGTTTCCAAGTCTTTTGGTCGCACTACGGTTACCCCAAGTTGATCTGCTTGCATTTGCAACATGATGTCCATCACTGCTGCACCACCATCGACTCGCATGTCGGTAACGGGTACGCCAGTTGCTTTCACCATTGCCTCAACTACGTCACGAGTTTGAAAGGCCATTGATTGAACAACTGCGCGAGCGATATGTGCGCGTGTGGTGCCGCGGGTGATACCGCAGATGATGCCTCGTGCAAATGGATCCCACCACGGACTACCAAGTCCTGTGAATGCTGGGACCACAACAACGCCACCAGTGTCCGCAACTGACGCTGCAAGGGGTCCGACCTGTGCTGCATTATCAATGATGTTGAGACCGTCGCGAAGCCATTGGATTGCGCTGCCTGTTACGAATATGGAACCCTCGAGTGCGTATGTTGGTTTTCCTGACCCAAGATCCCACGCAACAGTCGTGAGCATTCCGTCGGTTGGGGGTGGGCACGCAGTACCCACATTCATGAGAACAAAACTGCCTGTGCCGTAGGTGTTCTTACTACTGCCAACATCGAAACATGCTTGACCGAATAACGCTGCTTGTTGATCGCCTGCGATTCCCGAAATTGTTATGCCGCCGGGAATATTGATTTCAGTTTTGTCACCTGCACCGATAAAGCTTTGAGTTACTCCGCACCTACCGCTTGACGGAACAACTGTTGGCAGTGAATTGAGCGGGACATCAAATGTTTCGCACATTTGTTCGCTCCAATGCATGGAGTTGATATCGAACAACATGGTGCGACTTGCATTGGACGGGTCAGTGACAAAAGATTTTGCGCCCGTGAGATTCCAGATAATCCAGGTATCGATGGTTCCAACAGCAAGGTCGGCCGAACGGGGAGCCTGACCGTTCTTGATCATCCATTGCACCTTGGAACCAGAAAAATACGGATCTAGAACGAGTCCCGTTGTCGTGCGAACTGTTGCAAGCATTGGCAGCAACTCGGTGCACCTGTCGGCGGTACGACGGTCCTGCCAAACTATTGCGCGTCCAAAAGGAACTCCAGTTGATTTGTCCCATGCCACGACTGTCTCACGCTGGTTGGTAATACCGATCGTAACTATTTGGGCATTAGGCAGGGGGGCAAGTTGGGCAATGACATCGCTCAACGTTTGACGAACTGCCAACAAGATTTCGAGTGCGTCGTGTTCAACCCATCCCGGTTGCGGAAAATACTGTGGGAACTCGCGGTAACTCGAGATTGATTCACGTCCATCTGCGAAAATGGCGCGCGAACGCACGCCAGTGGTGCCGGCATCGATGGCGATGACAACGCTCATCTAGCTACTTGCCGTTCAATTCGGTTTGACGTGATGGATCAATATCGCGAGGAAATTGATCAGTGTGAACGCCACATGCCGAAAGCGCAGTCACAACAATCAAGATGATTCCGAGAGTGATTTTGATGCGCGATTTCATAAATCGGTCTCTGTGTTCAATTGTGTTTCAGCGGCAGGCTGGTTTTGCGTGAAGACATCAAGGTCAATAATGAATCTTGCACCTCGAATTCCGTCACGCCTGTTTTCGGCCCAGATACTTCCTGAGTGCAGCGCGATATGTTCGGCAGCAAGGGCAAGACCGAGGCCTGCTCCTTCGGACCCAGCGCGTTGCCCAGCCGAACCTCCACGGGAAAAACGCTCGAAGATCTTTTCTTCCTCACCGTCAATCAAGCCGCTTCCGTCATCTTCAACTATTACCCACACACGCGATTTGGTTGGGTCGTCATCTGCGAACTGAATCATGATTTTTGGTTTGCCACCACTGTGAATGCGTGCGTTATCAATCAGGTTTGCAAAAACGCGAGCGAGTCGACGTTTGTCGCCTTGGACCATTATCCGGTCAGTCCCAGCATCAAAGATGACATCCGTGCGGGGGAGCGAACTCACGGCTATGGCCTGGCGGACAAATTCAAGAAGCGCAAGCGGTTCGTTGATAAGCCGAATTGCGCCAGCGTCGAAGCGCGAAATCTCAAGCAAGTCTTCAACAAGGCCCTGGAAACGGGTGACATCACCAATAAGTAGGTCAAGTGCGGCTTGTGATCGCTCGGGAAGTTCGTCGCGTCGTGAATGCATGACTTGTGCCGATGCTGCAAGAGTCATGAGTGGCGATCTCAATTCATGACTGACATCAGATGTGAATCGCGCATCGCGCTCCACACGTGTTTGCAGTGTTGCGACCATGTCATTGAAAGCTGTAGTGAGCATCTCCAAGTCGCGATCTTGGGTCGTTTCCAATCTGGTGTCGAA
>CAINTF010000049.1 GCA_903853285.1 uncultured Acidimicrobium sp.
GCAAAAGACATTCAAGTCCTCGAAGGTCTTGATCCAGTACGCAAACGCCCAGGTATGTACATCGGCTCAACCGGTCTCGCAGGCTTGCATCACCTGATCTGGGAAGTTGTTGACAACGCAGTCGACGAAGCAATGGCTGGTTATTGCACAAAAGTTGTCATTACATTGCAAGCCGACGGCTCATGTTCGGTGAGCGACAACGGTCGTGGTATCCCAGTTGATCCATATCCGTCTGGTCCACACAAAGGAAAGTCTGCACTCGAAGTGGTGCTCACTGTCTTGCACGCTGGCGGCAAGTTTGGTGGCGACGGTTACAAAGTTTCGGGTGGGTTGCACGGAGTGGGTGTCAGCGTTGTTAACGCGTTGTCCAAAAAACTTATTGCAGAAGTCGATCGCGATGGAGTGCGGTACCGACAAGAGTTCGTTGACGGTGGCACACCAAAAACAAAAATTACAAAAGTTGGTGCATCGCCAAGCAAGACCGCAACGGGCACAACCATTACTTTCATTCCCGACCCAACAATTTTTGCCGCCGAAGGCACAGAGTTCGTTGCGCGCACCGTCACCGAACGTTTGCAGACAATCGCATTCTTGAATCGTGATCTTGAAGTGGTGTTTGTTGACGAGCGAGCAGACAAGAAACAGAAGATCACCTACCAATACAAAGGTGGAATTATTGACTTCGTGAAGCATCTCAATGCATCACGCGAAGCACTCTTTAACAAGGTCGCCAACTACGAAGCCAGCGAAGCCGACCAAACGCTCGATATTGCCCTGCAGTGGAATACCGGTTATTACGAAGGCATTTATGGGTATGCCAACGGCATTTCCACAGTTGAAGGCGGCATGCACGTAGAAGGTTTCAAAACAGCGCTTACCTCAGTGCTCAACAAATACGCACGCGCCAGTGGCGGCTTGAAAGAAAAAGAAGAAAACTTGCTCGGCGAAGATATTCGTGAAGGCTTAACAGCCATCGTCGCCGTCAAGCTTCGCGAACCACAGTTTGAAGGTCAAACAAAAGCAAAACTCGGCAACGTTTCAATTCGTTCTTTTGTACAAAAAGAAACCAACGCAAAACTTGAAGAGTGGTTGCAAGAAAATCCAACCGAAGCAAACCGCATTGTAAAAAAAGCAGTGAGCGCAGCACAAGCTCGCCTTGCTGCAAAAAATGCACGCAATGCTGTGCGACGCAAAACAGCACTCGCCGGTGCAGGTATGCCAGACAAGTTGAAAGACTGCTCAAGCACTGACGCAAGCGAGACAGAGTTATTTATTGTGGAAGGTGACTCAGCTGGTGGCACCGCCGTTGATGCGCGCGACCCACGCACGCAAGCAATTTTGCCGATCCGCGGAAAAATCCTCAACGTCGAGCGCGCGCGCATGGACAAGATGTTGAAGAACACCGAAATCCAAACGCTCATCACTGCAATTGGTGGCGGCATTGGCAACGATGAGTTCAACAGCGAAAAGGCTCGCTACCACAAAGTTGTGATTTTGGCTGACGCCGATGTCGACGGCAGCCACATTCGTACGTTGTTGCTTACTTTCTTCTACCGACAAATGAAACCGATGGTTGAGGCCGGGTACATCTACATCGCTCAGCCACCTTTGTTTTCCACCGAAATCGGTAAAAGCAAGATCTATCTCAAGGATGACGCAGCGAAAGAGAAATTCCTGCGCGAAAACCCAAACCACAAAAAGGAATTCCAACGCCTGAAGGGTCTTGGTGAAATGGACTGGCAAGAGTTGCGTTCCACCACCATGCACGCAGACTCCCGCACTTTGCTGCAAGTCACAGTCGATGAAGCTGCATTGGCAGAAGACATCATGAGCGTGCTCATGGGTGACGATGTAGAAAGCCGCAAATTGTTTATCCAAACCAACGCACGCGACGTGCGCAACCTCGACTTTTAATTCGCGCAAGCTACGACGAAGGAAACAGATGTATGGCCAGCAAAAAACCTGCTAATAAAATTACAAAAAGAGTGGTGAAAAAGCCATCCGCTGCCACGGCTGCTGGTGCGCCACCTGTTAAACCTCCTGCAGGCCAAGAAAACCTATTTGCAAACCCAGACTCAGTGCAGCCCGTGCAGTTGCAAGACGAGATGGAACGTTCGTTTCTTGACTACGCGATGTCGGTCATCATGTCGCGTGCACTTCCAGACGTGCGCGATGGTCTTAAGCCAGTTCACCGCCGCATTATTTGGGACATGGATCAGCAAGGGTTTCGTCCAGACCGACCATTCGTAATATGCGCCCGCGTTACCGGCGACACGATGGCCCGTTATCACCCACACGGTGACGGCGCTATTTATGACGCACTGGTTCGTATGGCTCAACCGTTCTCGTTGCGCCACCCACTCATCGACTTCCACGGCAACTACGGTTCGCCCGACTTCGGTCCTGCAGCAAGCCGTTACACCGAGTCA
>CAINTF010000050.1 GCA_903853285.1 uncultured Acidimicrobium sp.
CGGTAGAGGCTCGTTGTCGCGGTTCACGAAACCATCAACAAAAACAACTTCTGCTCCGTCACTAGTCACGAGCATTTTTGCTTTGTTCAGGCGCTCAACAACTTCTGGCAACAGATTGTTATACGCGCTCTCGCCCATGATGTCGTCAGCCGTGAGTTTCACATCCAATGATCGATACACACGATCGAAATAGCGGGTGCTCTCGCCAACCAGCAACTTCCACATGCGCAATGTCTCGGCGTCGCCGCCCTGCAACAGCACTACTCGTGCACGTGCTCGATCTTTAAAGATTTCGTCAGCTTCAAATTTGGCGCGAGCTTGCTTGTAGAACGAATCAAGATCACCAACCGAAAGTTCATTTGCGGCTTCAGCTTCGCCAAGATCGATCAAGTGTTCGATGAGCATTCCAAATGGAGTGCCCCAGTCACCAATGTGATTTTCACGAATGACTTTGTGCCCAACAAACTCGAGCATGCGCACAATTGCGTCACCAATCACCGTGGATCGCAAGTGTCCGACATGCATTTCTTTTGCCACGTTCGGCGCCGAATAATCGATTACGACTGTTTGTATCGCTGTAGCGCTTGAGACGCCGAGTCGTGGATCGGCTGCAGCACGCGCAAGTTCGGTTGCTAAAAACTCCGGCGCAAAAGTGACGTTGATGAAACCTGGCCCAGCAATCTCAACACTGCTGCACACACTCGACAGGTCAGCGTCATCGAGCACAAGCTGTGCAACCTCGCGCGGAGTTTTACCAATCTGCTTGGCAAGCGCCAACGATCCGTTGACTTGAGCATCGGCACGATCACTTCTGCGAACGACTGCATCTGCATCTGCTTCCGAAATGCCACCGATGCGCGCAAACGTCGGCTTCAGCCGTTGCGCAATGGTGATAATCGGATCGGCCATAGTCCTTCTATTGTTGCCGACCCGAGGGCAACTTCAGTGCCCAGTTATCGAAAATTGGTGCTAGTAAGCATGATTTATGGCGCGGTGTATCCGATCGCATTGACATAGTCGGTCGCTACAGGATTACCCACAAAGTTTCCGATACTGCTCGATGGGTCAACAGTGCACGGGGCAGCATCTCGATCTTCCTTAGTGGTAATCATTGAGGCTGCCGTAAACCCCTTGGCTGCCCACAGACTGGCAACGTTGGCTGCAAAATGTTGAAATGGCGATTCGAGCACAATGGGCTTTGCGGTGGCCTCATACAAAGCAATATCAAAGATGTTGGTCGTGGCTACTCCATTCGACAATCCGCTTGCATTCTTCGCAGCAGCAGAGGCAGCTGCGTTATTTGGCGGAGCAGCGATGATCGCTGCGCCTGCCTTCACTTTCGATCCGTCCGCAACAAGCGGATCAACATGCATGAACTCAAACACCCATCCATTGCTTGATACGACCCGAACACCAATGCCCAACGTGTAATTATTGGTGTTGTACTCGACTACTCCGTCAAACGGTGCGTAACCAGTGACAACACGTGCTGGCGAAACTGGTACATCGATAATCACATAATGCTTCATCGATCGCGCGGTCTCTACACCTGTTATGGATCCCCCCTTACCATCAATAATTCCTGGCGAATAATCATGTCCAAAGCAACTTCTGAACTTGCTCACGCGCACTACGTGCTGCAGGTCAATCGGATTAGCTACGAGAAAGTTTCCTGTTGCGGCAGCTGCCCCAGTCGTCTTGGACTTTGTTGTCGTTGTCTTGGAATTTGTAGTTGTTTTAGAATTTGTGGTTCCACCCATGGACACCCACACCAGCTTTTTATTGACTTTGTCGCACTTGAGCATGGTGGTGCCCACCTTTGATGTGGCACCGGCTTTAGTGCATGGCCCACCGACTCCATTGACTCGCTGAGCAAAAGCTGGCGCACTTGAAACAATCGCAAGAGCAATAACGACGAGGACA
>CAINTF010000051.1 GCA_903853285.1 uncultured Acidimicrobium sp.
ACATGCCATGGTTCGAGGGCTCAACGCTGTTGCATCACCTCGAGAGCGTCTACACAGCATCTGACGACAATCGAATCGATACACGCTTTCCTGTGCAATTTGTAATTCGCCCACAGCGCAGCGAGTTTCCTGATTACCGAGGATTTGCTGGCCGTGTTGCAGGAGGAGTTCTGCACGTTGGCGATGACGTGATGGTTTTGCCGTCGGGCCTCACTTCAACTATTACGGGCATCGACTCGCCACTTGGGCCAGTAGAAAAAGCCGAACCTGGCGATGCCGTGACACTTTTGCTTGCTGATGATTTATCAATCACTCGCGGCGACATGATTTGCAGACCGAATAACCGTCCACGAGTTTCGCAAGAACTCGAAGCAATGCTCTGCTGGATGGATGATGCTTCCCCACTGCAGCAAAACAAGATTTACTCAATCAAGCACACCACCAATACGGCGCGAGCCAAGATCACCGATGTTCTTTACCGCCTCAATATTTCAACGCTGCATCGCGAAACCGGTGTGAACGAATTGAAGATGAATGAAATTGGTCGCGTTACATTGCACACAACTGCGCCAATCATGTTTGACGATTACCACCAAAACCGTTCCACGGGCTGTTTTATCATTGTGGACGAAGCGACAGGACAAACAGCGGGCGCCGGCATGTTGCTGTCGCCGCGAACATAAGGTTGCACAGGTCAAGGTCAGCAATACGAACCACTAGATAGGAGTCGTTATGAACCAGGCAATTTGGCACGAACCAACAGTCGGACGTAACGAAAGATGGGCGGCACATCATTTGCACGGCATGACTATCTGGCTCACCGGGTTATCAGGATCGGGCAAGTCGACAATCGCCCACGCTCTTGCCGACAGGCTTACGAGCGGTGGCGTGTACAACTATGTCCTCGACGCAGACAACGTGCGTCATGGACTCAATAGCGATCTCGGTTTCAGCGATCATGAACGCTGGGAAAATGTACGCCGTATCGCCGAAGTTGCTCGCTTATTTGCAGACTCAGGAGCAGTAACACTTGTTCCGATTATCAGCCCGTTTCGCGACAGTAGGTCTCGAGCTCGCCGAATTCACGAAGTAGATCACCTCACGTTTCTTGAGGTTTATGTTTCCACTGATGTCGAGGAATGCGAGCGTCGTGACCCAAAAGGCTTGTATGCCAAAGTTCGTGCAGGTGAAATGAGCGGCCTCACTGGCGTCGATGCTCCATACGAAGCGCCTCAATCTCCAGACCTCACTGTCGGTGTCACTGGTGAATCGATTGATGAGGCCGTCAATGCTGTACACCGATTGGTGATTGACCGCATCAATAGCGCGCATTAAACACTTGAACACTCAGACAAACGAGTAAAATTATTCAATGGATTTTTTAGCGCAACCAAATCTTCCCGATTTGATTAATTACTCATTGGTTGCGCCACGCATCAAGGTTTTGTACGTCCCAACAACCAAGGTTGCTTGCAGCACTCTCAAATTGTTCATTTCGCAGGCCGAGGGCTCATACAACGCACAGGCTGCACAAGAAATCATTACGCCAAACATCTCCCAAGAACAAACCATTCACAACTACCGCGTGCATGGTCTCACTCGCCTTTTTGACTTGCCGCGCAAAAAGCAGTGGGAAGTTATTGAGTCGTCCGAATGGCTGCGGGTTGCGGCACTGCGCGACCCAATCAAACGCGCATATTCATCGTGGGAAAATCGTGTTTTCTTGCATGCACCGGGCACCCCCCAATCGATCCTTGATATGTGTAGTGATGTGATTGTCGACGGTCATGTAGACGTAGCAGCAACATTCAAAAAGTTTGCTCGCGCAATTCATAATGACCGAGTCGCATTTGCAATTGACGATCATTTTCGGCCGCAATTTAATACGTTGTACGCAAACCAACTCGAGTATCACCACCGCATCTACATTGATCGCCCTGGCGAAATGCAGAAACTTGCCGATGTAATTAATCAACGCGCAGGAACCAGCGTCAAGTTGCAACGCCTCAACAGCGGGCTCGGCATCAAAGCCGACCAAATTTTTGACAAAGAAACCGCCGACTTGATTGCCGACACGTATCACGAGGATTACGAGTGGTTTGGTTTCGAGCGCCACAACTTCTCGGCACCATCAACCTCATTGGTGCTTAACCCAATTCAACAAGCACTGCTCAACAACTTGCGCGAGACCACAGAGCGATTGACCATCGTTTCTCGTGCTGCCTTTCACCGTGTCGGTTTCCGTTACGGACTCTCGCAAATTCGCAAGTCGCTCTGGATACGCATCACCAACCCAAAAGGTAAGGGCGACACCCGATTGTTGCAGTGGTAGGTTCAGCCGCGATGAATAACCAAGTTGCCAAGATCGGTGTCGTTACGGTTTCTGATCGTGCGTCTGCTGGCGTATACGAAGACTTGGGTGGACCAGCAATCAAAGAGTTCTTAAGCAAACACCTCACTAATGAGTGGGTCGCAGTGGGTCGCGTTGTGCCCGACGAAGTTGCCGCAGTTTCTGGCGCACTTATCGAGCTTGCCGACATCGAGAACTGTTGTCTCATCGTTACCACTGGCGGCACGGGCCCAGCGCTTCGCGACATCACGCCAGAAGCAACTGAGGCAGTTTGCACCAAAATGATGCCGGGCTTCGGTGAACTGATGCGTCAAGTGAGTTTGCAAGTAGTGCCTACTGCAATTTTGTCTCGACAAACAGCTGGTATTCGTGGAGCGTCACTCATTGTCAATCTGCCGGGTAAGCCAAGCTCGATAGCTGAGTGTCTTACTGCAGTAATGCCCGCCATTCCCTATTGCATCGACCTTATTGGTGGAGCGCATATTGAGGTCGGTGGCGGTTTGAACGCATTCAGACCAAAACAAAAATAAGTACTCGCTAGTTATTGGCTGTCTTATTGGGCGTCGTATGGCTGTCCGGCAGCTTTCGGTCCACGACTCCGACCGACAAAGCCTGCCACAACGACGAGTGTCACCAAGTACGGCGCCATCAACAAAAACTCGGATGGAATTCCCGTATCGAGGTTTGACATCTTTAGTTGGATTGCTTCAGCAAGACCAAACACAAGCGCAGCGCTCAAAGCACCAAGTGGTTTCCAGCGACCAAAGATCACTGCTGCCAATGCGATAAACCCACGACCATTTGTGATGTTTTGGTCGAACCTACCAACCATGCCGATTGGCCACCATGCTCCACCCACGCCCGCAACCGCGCCGGCGATGAGCACATTGCGATAACGCAATTTGATTACATCGACGCCAAGTGTTCCGGCTGCCTTTGGATACTCACCGATTGCTCTCGTACGCAAGCCCCACTTGGTGTGATACAGACTCCATGTTGCAATGCCAACCGCCAAATATGCAAAGTAGACAAACAACGTTTGCGTGAAGAGCACAACACCAATGACTGGAATGTCACTGAGCAACGGCAATGCAATTGGACGCAACGGAGACAAAATGTTGTAATCGGGGTGGTCGGTCAAAACACGTGCTGCAAGAAAACTGGTGAGTCCAAGAGCAAAGAAATTGATTGCAAACCCAACAATCACTTGATCAACGCGATATCGAATTGAGAACACAGCCAAAATCGCCGAGAGTCCCACACCCATTGCAATAGCCGCAATGATGCCAACCCACGGTCCAAGCAGAGACCCTGCAACCGCACCAGCAAATGCTGAGCCCAATAATTGTCCCTCAATCGCAATATTGATGATTCCACTTCGTTCGCACAAGATGCCGGCGATGGCGCCGAGAATGATCGGCACACTTCGCGTAACTGTGTCCTGCAACATGCCTGTCAAACTGAACGATCCACCAGACGCAGCCCAAGCTAAAAATGAAATGACAAAAGTTGCTGCAGCAATGCTCAGAATTACGTTTGTCCACTTACCAAAACCCTTGAGCAGTTGCGCCGCGCCAAGAGCGATGAGCACCAATGCCAAAATGCGAGCAAATGGCTGGGCAGGAATCACGAAAATATACGAATCAATGAGCTTGAATCCCGCATCCCCCGGTCGATTGCCGAGCACAAACGCAGCGACAATACCGAGCACAACAAGTGTGAATCCAACGCTGCGTGCTTGCTTTCTCTGTTCAGCAGAGATCAGCGGAGTAATTACCGAATCAACAGTGCTCATGAGCCCCATCCCCTAAATGTTTGACCAAGCGATGTTGGTGCAACTTTGATTCGCCAAATTGCCTTGATAAGCAATGGTGCAGCGATGAACATGACGATGAGAGCGCGAAGCACCACGATTAAGTCGATAGGCACATCGGTGTTGGCTTGCATTTGACGGCCTCCGGCTTGCAATGCGCCAAACAGTAATGCGGCCAAAAGTGTGCCGAGTGGCGTTGAGCGACCGAGCAATGCGATTGCTATCGCATCAAACCCAATGTTGCCTGCAAAGTTTTGTGAGGCGTATCCATATGTGCCCAAGACTTCTGCCGAGCCCGCTAGACCCGCAAATGCTCCTGCGAACATCATTGCCATCACCGTGAGTCGCTTCGTGTGCATGCCTGCGTACTGTGCGGCATCAGCATTCATACCAAATGCACGAAATTCAAAACCCGTCGTACTGCGATTGAGGAACCACCAATACACAATGACAGCCAATATCGCAACCACAAAACCAGCGTGAGCGACGAGGTCTGGCCGGTCGCTCAAAAAACCGAATAACCGAGGTAAATGTCCAGGCGCGCTAACAAGTTTGGAAATTGGATCGGTGCGATCAGCGCGCTGAAAAAGATTGGTCTTGAGCAACCACAGGACCAGGAATCCGGCCATGTTGTTCAGCATGATCGTGGTGATTACTTCATGCGCACCAGTGCGAGCTTTGAGGATTCCCGGAATCGCACCATATGCGGCGCCGCCTACCGCTCCAGCCAACACTGCAAGTGGAACCTGAATAATTCCGGGGCCATCCATGGAAAACCCAACCCACAGTGCCGCCATTCCGCCAGCAAGCATCTGCCCTGTTGCGCCGATGTTAAAGAGACCCGCTTTGAAAGCAACAGCAACTGAAACACCACACAAAATTAATGGCGTCGCACTATTGATCGTGGCCGAAATTGCGCGCAACGATCCGAAGGAACCAACAACCAATGCCCAGTATGCGCTGCCGACTGTGCGAATTGCCCCAATGATGTCTCCGTTTTGCAGTTTGTCAATGTCTGACAAAATGATGATGAACGCACCGACAACCATTGCTGACAGAATCGCAAGAAGCGTGATACGAAACGAACTCGTTCGTGCTATTCGTTCGGTTATTTTGCGGAAGGTTGCAGCGATTTTCATGATGCAATTCCGTTTGATGCACTTATCGGACGAGAACCAGCCATGTACAGGCCAACATCCATCGCCGATGTCACCCTGGGGTCGACGTCAGCAACAATTTTGCCTCGGTACATCACCAGCAACCTGTCCGAAAGTGCCATTACCTCATCGAGCTCAGTGCTCACAATCAACACCGCCGTACCTGTATCACGCTCCTTGATAATGCGTGAGTGAATGTATTCAATCGAGCCAACGTCAACACCACGTGTCGGTTGCGCAGCTATCGACAAACGCAACGGACGACTCAGTTCACGCGCGACAATTACCTTCTGCTGATTGCCTCCCGACAAAGTGCTTGCCTCAATATCGGCACTCGGAGTTCTGATGTCGTATTCCGAGATAAGACTTTCTGCCACCCGATGAGCCGCAGGCCAATCCATCACAATTCCGTTACTGAACTCATCATCGTGATATCTGGTCAACACCAAGTTCTCTGCAACGCTCAGTCCCCCGACCAAGCCTTGACGCTGGCGATCTTCGGGCACATGTGCGATTCCTTGTGCATGCCTCTCACGCGGCGAAGCATCTGTGATATCCAATCCATCAAGCGCAACCTTGCCTCGAGCCGAATGACGCAAACCGGTAAGTGCATCCACCAACTCTGTCTGGCCGTTGCCTTGAACACCAGCGATTCCCACTACTTCACCGGCACGCACCGAGAACGAAACCGAATCCACCATCGTTCGTCCGTCTGCATCCACGACCGACAGATCTTTCACATCAAGGACAACCTCGCCTGGAGCATGAGGCTTCTTATCAACAACCAGTTGAACTGGGCGTCCCACCATCATTTCTGCGATTTTTGACTCTGTCGTATTTTTAGGATCTACTTCGCCAACAACTTGGCCTCGGCGCAAAACTGCAATTCGATCGGCGACACTAAGGGCTTCTTTGAGTTTGTGAGTAATAAACACGACACCTCTACCCGCAGCGATAAGTGTCTTTACAATTTCGAAAAACTCAATGATCTCTTTGGGTGTAAGCACGGCAGTTGGCTCATCAAAAACAACTACTTTTGCATCGCGCAACAACACTTTGACAATTTCGACACGCTGCTGCACGCCAACTGGCAAGTCTTCAATGATCGCATCCGGGTCAAGGTTGAGGTTGTAGCGATCGGAAACTTCTCGCACCATTTCTCGCGCCTTGTCAATATTTAAACTGCCCAACCGACCGGTTGGTTCAACACCCAGAACCACATTCTCGGCCACAGTAAAAACGGGTACGAGCATGAAGTGCTGATGAACCATTCCAATGCCGGCCGCAATCGCATCAGCCGGAGAAGTGAAAACGACGGGGCTACCATCCAAAAGGATTTGCCCCTCCTCAGCTTTATACATGCCGTACAACACATTCATCAGCGTTGACTTACCAGCACCATTTTCTCCGATGAGACAAAGCACTTCGCCCGTCTTGAGCGTGAGGTTGACATTGTCATTGGCAATGACACCAGGAAAGCGTTTAGTGATTCCCCGAAGTTCTAGATGCATGTGGCGCCCATCCCCATGCGACAAACACTAATACAAAACAAAACGGGGGCCGCTTTCGCGACCCCCGTTCGTTACTACTTACTTCGCTCTGACGAGCGAGAAATTACTTGCTGACGATTGAACCGTCAATGATGCCTGCTGTTACAGCATCAAGTTCTGCCTGCAACTCAGGAGTGATGGTTGACGTAATTGCTACGCCTACTCCACCGTTCTCCAAGGTGCCGAGGTAGTCAGTGCCGCCGCCTTCGCCCTTGAGCGCGCTGCCCACTGCTGCGAGAACTGCTGCGTCAATCTTCTTCAAGACTGATGCAACGTACACCTCTGCCTGCGTTGCGTTGGAAACGCTCATGTCAACGTCAACACCAATGATCTTGACCTTGCCAGCTGATTCCATTGCGAATGCTGCTGAACCAAGACCCACTGGACCAGCCACTGGGAAGATGATGTCGGCGCCTTCGTCAGACTGACTCTTGGCAATGTTGCGGCCATCATCGAGGCTGTTGAAGTTTCCAGCGAAAGTTCCGTCTTGCTTGGCAATGTCCCAACCAAGAACCTTGACTGAAGTTCCCTTTTGTGCGTTGTAGTACTCAACGCCCTTAGCGAAACCTTGCATGAAGATCGACACTGGTGGAATGTTGATTCCGCCGAATGTTCCAACGATGCCAGTCTTAGTTGTTGCTGCTGCCATGTAACCAGCCAAGAATGATGGCTGATCTGTTGCAAAGGTGAGACCCTGAACGTTTGCAGCCGAAGTGTTGGAGTCAACAATTGCGAACTGAACGGTTGGGTTTGCTTCTGCAGCTGCCTTCGTTGCGTCTGCGAGCAAGAAGCCCACAGTTACGATGACGTTGCAACCCTTGTCAATGAATGACTGCAAGTTTGGTGCGTAGTCAGCATCTGTTGCTGATTCGAGCACTTCTGTTGTGACACCCAACGAAGCTTCTGCTTGGAGAAGTCCTTCGTGTGCGATCTGGTTGAAACCCTTGTCGTCAACGCCACCGGTGTCGGTGACTTCACAGGCCAAGCCTGTTGGTGCGGCTGGGGTTGTGTCTGCTGCAACTGTGTCTGATGACGAGCTCGAGCTACCGCATGCGGCAAGCGCGAACACTGCTACCAAACCAACAGCAAGACCCTTAATTGTCTGCTTTCTCATTTTTATTTTCTCCCTCTCACGGATCCATGTAGACACGTGTGTTTGTTGGTAGCAAGAGAATAGTCCAAATTTATGTAGCCGTGTTTATCCAAAGGCCCATAAAAATCGGCTTTTTAGCGATAAATCAAGAGTCACAGTCGACGGTATTGAGTAACCCGGTAGCGACGTCGTAGATAGCGCCAACCACCACGAGATCCTTTGGCAGGATCGAAAAGTTACGAATACTTCTGACATCGCTGATTAACGCCGCCCGCTGGTCGTCAACGGTGCGGAACTCAATACTTCGGGTGTCGACACCATGTTGTTTGTCGATCATTGCATGAATTTCGGCTTCGTTATTGTTGGCCATTCGGCAATCCGTATGTGGCATTACCAACACTCGCTTAACGCCAAGTAGGTAGGTTGCAAGCACAAGTGTGCGCAAGACGTCATCGGTTACGCGTGCGCCAGCGTTGCGCAAAATCTTGGCGTCTCCAGCCTGCATACCCACCACCGCTAATGGACTAATACGCGAATCCATGCAAGTCACAATCGCTAGACCTCGAGTTGCAGTGCCGGTGAGATGCGAGTGCTCAAACGAACTCGCAAAAGAATGATTTGCCGCGAAGATGTCGTCAAACTCGGCTGGTTGATTACTGCTTGGCACGTTCATTACCTTTTCAGTCGAAAATTGCCTGTGGGCCAGGTAGGGATCGAACCTACGACCAAGGGATTATGAGTCCCCTGCTCTGACCACTGAGCTACTGGCCCGTTTAACCTTGCGCTCCGAGGGTGGGGATCGAACCCACGACCCACGGATTAACAGTCCGTTGCTCTGCCAGCTGAGCTACCTCGGAAAGGAAGTCGGAGCAATCCTAGCGTTGGGATTTGAGCAATTCGACAATTTGCCAAATGCACTCTGGGTTGGCAATTGCTTCACTATTGCGCACGGGTCTGCCATTGACCGCATCGGCAAGAGCCAGTTCGACAAGTTTGTTGCTACGTGTTCGCGGCAAATCAGACACCTGAACCACGAGCGCAGGAACGTGTCTGGGAGTGCATGCCGCCCTGATTCGCGACTTGATGTCGTTAACCAATTCGTCGGTCAAAGTATCGTCTTCGGCTAACCGCACGAGTAACACGATGCGCACATCGTTGTCAATCTCCTGACCAAACACAAGACTCTCCAGCACACCTGGATGCTGTTCAACTACTCGAGTGATCTCTGCCGTACCGATACGTACGCCACCGGGATTCAGCGTTGTGTCGCTTCGACCATGAATCACCATTCCGTGATGTTGCGTCCACGATGCGAAATCGCCTTGTGCCCACATTCCAGGAATGCGCTCGAAGTATGCGCTCAAATATTTATGGCCTGGCTGCATCGGATCTGGTGCGCCGTCTCTGCCATCATTCC
>CAINTF010000052.1 GCA_903853285.1 uncultured Acidimicrobium sp.
CAAGCGAGACGCCGATGGCGATGATGGCAAGTAGTAACACGCCCAACGAATAGGCGGCCGACGTACGGAGCTTTGCGAATTCGTCGCGCACTTTGGCGAAGCCGGTTGACATTTCGCTGCGCAGTAATGCCGACTCAGTCTTTGCTTCGCTGCGTATCACCACGAAGTTGGCATCTATGGCGATGCCCATGTTGCGAAGGTCTTGAACGGTCGCAGGTGAATCTATTGTTTTTTCAGGTTGGTCTGTCATCAAGTTTCCGATCTGACTGATGTCGAGTAAAACTGCTTGCTGGCTCATAATTTCCTCAATTTCTTTGGGCCTTTGTATGGGCTTTGTGAGGATGATGTGTGCGCCAGTGTGGCAAGTATGACCTCAGAGTTGCTGTAGCTGTCAAGTATCGTGAAAGGGTCATGGCGCGCGAAAAGGTATACACCCGAGCAGGGGACGATGGAACCACGGGTCTCTTTTATGGTGGTCGCGTAGGCAAAGACTCCGCATTGCCTCGGGCGTATGGCGCGGTTGATGAAGCGCAGTCGATCTTGGGCTTGGTGCGCGCCGAGGCTGGCAAGGGCACAGAGCTTGACGACATGTTGGTACATATATGTAGAGACCTCTGGGTGTTGATGGCCGAGCTTGCGACACTTCCCGAGAACCGTCACAAGTTGGTTGACGGCAAGACTCGGGTAACAGCCGAGATGGTGACAAGTCTTGAAACAATGATCGATTCGCTGGACGAGCGCTTTACACCACCAACTGACTTTGTCGTGCCAGGTCAAAACAAAGTGTCTGCATTGCTTGACGTTGGTCGCACCGTTGCACGCCGAGCCGAGCGTCATTCGCTTGCTGCTGCACCACCGCCCTCGCAGTCGACTCCGTATCTCAATAGGTTGAGCGACTTGTTGTGGACACTTGCCCGTTGGCAAGAGGGCGAGTCGTTGGCAGTCAAAGACGTCATCTAGCTTTTTTAAAAATAACTACATACAAGGAGACATCATGTCAATCAACTTTGAAGTAGCCAGCAAAACTCCGGTCGATGCAAGTGCAATCGGTATCGCTGTGTCAACCGATGGGGCGATGCCCAAAGAAGTGTCACTTTCTCGCAAGGCACTTGAAGCCGTTGGATTTTCGGGCAAGGTTGGTCAGACATCCGTAATTGCTGCCGACCGTGGCACTGTCACCGTGGTGGTTGGCATTGGCGAGTCGTCGAAGGTGACGGCAGATTCACTGCGCAAGTCGGCTGCCGCATTTGGTCGCGCAACTTCGTCGTTTGATTCGGTTGCGACCACGCTTGCAGGCGTTGCACGCGTCGATCGCAAGTTGGCAGCACAAGTAGTGGTCGAAGGTATCTCACTCGCCGTACACCGCTACACCGATCTCAAAACTGTTGAGAAGAAGGCGCCAAAGTTGGCGTCAGTAACTCTCGTTGGCACAACTGCCAATGCTGCGCAGCTGAAGGCTGGCGTTAAGCGTGGCCAAGTGATCGCAAATGCGGCCAACATGGCACGTGATTTTGCAAACATGCCACCTGCACACTTGACTGCAACGATGTTTACAAATCATGCAGTGCGCATTGCTGGCGAGACTGGTTTGAAGGTAGAAGTGTTTAATAAGGATCAATTGCTTGCAATGGGTTGTGGCGGAATCGTCGGCGTTAATCGTGGCAGTGTTGAGCCACCGCGCATGGTGCGCTTGACATACAAGCCTGCAGGCGGTGCAAAGAAGAACTCAAAGCCGCACGTGATTTTGGTGGGTAAAGGCGTGATGTATGACTCGGGTGGTATCTCACTTAAGCCATCAGATCCATCGCACGCAATGATGAAGGGTGACATGAGTGGCGCGGCTGCAGTGTTGTCGTCGATGTCAACGCTCAAGGCACTCGGTTGCACAAACCAAGTGACGGGATATTTGATGTGCACTGACAACTTGCCTTCGGGTAGTGCGATGGCAATGGGTGACGTGCTGCATATGCGCAACGGAAAAACCGTCGAGATCCACAACACCGATGCTGAGGGTCGCTTGATCTTGGCAGATGGATTGGCACTTGCTGCAGAACAAAAGCCAGATGCCATTGTTGATATCGCGACGCTTACCGGTGCATGTGAGCGCGCATTGGGCGAAAACATGGCTGGCGTGTTGGGCAACAATCAAAAGTGGATCGATCAGTTGACTGCATCAGCATCTCGTACCGATGAAAAACTCTGGCAGTTGCCGCTTGAGCGTGAATATCGAGTTTGGCTTAACTCAAATGTTGCTGACATGAAAAATGTGGGTGGGAAAGCCGGCGCTATCACCGCTGCATTGTTCTTGGACGAGTTTGTTGGCAACGTGCCGTGGGCTCACATTGATATGGCAGGTCCAATGTGGTCCAACGGCGACAGTGGTTGGTTGCAAGAGGGTATGACTGGATACGGAACGCGACTCTTGATTGACGCTGCGCTCAACTTCAAGCGCCCAACTCGCTAATCCCAAAAATTGTCGTTGCTCACGCAACGTTCACGAATCCATACCGCAAGTTCGGGCTCGCTGAAATTTCCAGCAGCCAGTTCAATCATCGTTTGTATTGCATCTGCAGTTGCGACACTTAATTGCCAACCGTTGATATCGCAAAAGATGACGAGACACATCCAGGAAAGTCGCTTGTTGCCATCGGGAAGCGCGTGGTTGTGTGAAATTCTTGAACACAGAACTGCGGCCTTATCGAAGAAGTCGGGATAAAAGTCGGTGTCGCCAGAACCAGCTTGTGGCGCATGAAGTGCTGAGTCGAGCAAATCTACGCGTGATGCATTGGCGAGAGTTGATGCATCAATTCCTGTTACTTGTTGGGCGATTGCTAACGCTTCTGCAAGCGTGAGGAATCTCACTTGGCGAGTTCGTCAAGTATTTCGCG
>CAINTF010000053.1 GCA_903853285.1 uncultured Acidimicrobium sp.
CAACGAGCCACTGCCACTCATCATTCGTAAAACTGATGGTGGTTATAACTATGCGACGAGTGACCTTGCATGTGTGATCGATCGAGTCGAACGACTTGGTGCAACAGTAGTTTTGTATGTAGTGGGTGCGCCACAAGCACAACATCTTGAAATGGTTGGCGTTGTATCGCGCAAAGCCGGGTGGGTTCCAGCAACTACTCAAATGGTGCACGTTGCGTTTGGCAATGTGCTTGGCGCTGATCGCAAGATTCTGAAGAGTCGCAGTGGTGAAGTAGTCAAGCTCGACGCACTGCTCACCGAGTCAGTGGAGCGAGCCCGAGATGCTGTTCGCGAAAAGAATCCGGATTGGACTGCTGAACAGCAAAACTCAATTGCTCAGCAGGTCGGCATCGGTGCCATCAAGTATGCAGACTTATCAACGGATCGCATCAAGGATTATGTGTTTGATTGGGAACGCATGCTCTCATTTGATGGCAACACGTCACCGTATTTGCAGTATGCCCATGCTCGAATCTGCAGTATTTTCCGCAAGGCTGGGGTAGATCGCGTAAGTGTGCGCAATGTGACGCCGATTGTTGATCACGAAGCAGAGCGCGCATTGGTGCTGCGTTTGCTGCAGTTCGATACTGCAGTGTGGGACACGCTCGACAAATACAGCCCGCACCGGTTGTGCACATATTTGTATGATTTGGCCAGTGAATTCAGCGCCTTTTATGAACATTGCCCCGTACTGCGTGCTGAAACCGACGAACAACGTACGAGCAGGCTCGCTCTCTGTGATTTTACGGCGCGCGTGATGTCGCAAGGTCTTGCATTATTGGGCATTGAGACACCGGAGCAAATGTGACCGCGATAGCAAAGCATTTGTTGCCCGACAACGCTGTTGTGGGAGCAAATGGCGAGTTGAGTGTTGGCGAATGTTTGCTCACCGATATTGCTTCCGAGTTTGGGACGCCAGTATTTGTGTATGACGAAGAGCATTTGCGTGCTCGTTGTCGCGAAGCTGTCGCCGCATTTGGTCGCGAGCGAGTGGTGTACGCAACAAAAGCATTTTTGTGCACTGCAATGGCACGCCTCGCACACGAAGAAGGTTTGTTGCTCGATGTTGCAACAGGTGGCGAACTGTTTGTTGCGCTCAATGCTGGTGTGCCTGCAAGCCACTGCGTGATGCATGGCAATAATAAAAGTGAAGATGAATTACGTGTGGCAATCACTGCGGGTGTGAGGCACATTGTTGTTGACAGTTTTGATGAACTGGATCGTTTGGATGCATTGCACGCGCAGGGTTTGCCGGCGCCACGAGTTCAGTTGCGTATCACTCCTGGCGTGTATGTACATACACATGAATTTGTGTCAACAGGGCAGGACGACTCGAAGTTTGGCTTCAACCTTGGTAATGGCGATGCTCGCAAGGCTGCTCAACGTGCGAAGGAATCAACATCGGTACAGCTCGTTGGCATTCATTGCCATATCGGATCAAATGTTTTTGCTGCCGAGAACTTTACGCTTGCATCAAAAATCATGGTTGATCTTGCAAACGAACTCGGCGTAGACGAAGTCACTCTTGGTGGTGGCCTTGGCGTTGCTTATGTTGAATCCGAACATGCACCAACAATCACCGAATGGGCTGGACACTTACATACCGCGACTGCACACCTCAATAAAGGCATCACCGTGTTTGTTGAGCCGGGCAGGTCGATTGTTGCTTCCTCCGCGGTCACTCTGTATTCGGTAGGCACAATCAAAAACATTCCCGATGTGCGCACGTATGTAGCTGTCGATGGTGGCATGAGCGACAATCCGCGACCTGTGATGTACGGAAGTGGTTATGAAGCATTTTTACCAGCACGAGCAAATGCTGATCGCACCGAGGTTGTGCGACTTGTCGGCAAGCATTGCGAAAGTGGTGACGTGCTGATCAACGAAGCGCTTGTGCCTGCTGGGCTCAAGATTGGCGATGTTCTGGCAACTCCAGTGACCGGTGCATATGGCCACACAATGGCTTCCAACTACAACAAAGTGACGCGACCTCCAGTTGTGTTCGTGAGCAATGGCAGTGCACGCCTCGTTGTGCGCCGTGAAACCAACGAGGATCTGACCAGGCTCGATATTCGCTAGAGATTGAGGCAACAGAGCCAATAGCGTGAAGGTATGGCTGCAGTTCAAGTGCGAATCGGCGTTATTGGCCATGGCACAGTGGGTGCCGCCTTTGTCCAACTCGTCAAGCAACAAGCTTCCACGATTGCCTCGCGCAGCGGGGTAAAACTTGAGATTGCTCGAGTTGCGGTTCGCAACATTGACGCGCATCAACACTCACTGGCTGCCGAAGTCTTGACTACTGATGCCGACTTCTTGGTTAACGACCCAACTGTCGACCTCGTGGTTGAAGTGATGGGTGGCATCGATCAGGCTCGCGGTTTGATTTTGAAGGCGCTCGCGAACGGCAAGCCAGTGGTCACCGCTAACAAAGCGTTGATCGCAACACATGGCGCCGAGTTGTTCGCAGCAGCCGACAATGCAGGTATCGATTTGTTGTTTGAGGCCGCAGTGTGCGGAGGTATTCCGCTGATTCGCCCATTGCGCGAAAGTTTGCGTGGAGAACCAATTAAGCGTGTGCTTGGAATCGTGAACGGCACGACTAATTACATTCTCACCAAGATGAGTGAAGACGGTGCGAGCTACGCAGATGCGTTAGCCGGAGCGCAGAAGCTTGGTTACGCAGAAGCCGATCCAACTGCAGACGTTGAGGG
>CAINTF010000054.1 GCA_903853285.1 uncultured Acidimicrobium sp.
CCATCGAGCCAACCCCCACTTGGTACAGAGTCGAGATGCGAACCGATCACGATTGTCTCTTTGGACTCACCGCGCAAATAGGCCCACAGGTTGCCAGCCTCATCTTGTTCAACTTCGAGTGACAAGGTGGATAGTTGCTCGCGCAAGAGCGCGCGAGCCTCTAACCATTCTGAAGTCCAGCACAAGCGCCGTGCACCATTTGGTCCACCGGTACGTTGAGCAAGAACGCGTAAGTTTTCTACTACTCGTTTCGAACTGAAGCTATTCGACATGCAGTCCTGAACTTGAAGATCAGGAACAGCCGGATGACGAGCCGCAGTCACCGCACACGTAACACGCACCAGCGCGTTGCATGTTGGCAGAACCACATGATGAGCAGATTGCGCCAGTTTTAGCTGGTGTTGCCTGCGCGTGTGGCTGTTGTGCTGCGAAGTCCATCTGTGCAACAAGTTCTTGCACGGTTGGCACAGTCTTCGGATCGCTGATTACGTCGACGCCTTGCTCAGTGTCGGTTGCCGACTCTAAGACCCCAGGGAGTGTTGGCTGCAAACGCTCTTCGCGAGTGTAAATGCCCAACTCTGCACGCTCATCGACCGATAGATACTCAACAGCCAAACGGCGGAAGAGGTAGTCGATGATGGACGATGCCATACGAATGTCGGAATCATCGGTCATGCCTGCCGGCTCAAAGCGAGTGTTGATGAATGCCTCGATGAATGCTCGCAATGGAACGCCGTACTGCAAACCGTACGAGACGCTCTTTGCGAACGAGTCCATGATGCCGGCCAATGTGCTTCCCTGCTTTGACACAGTGAGGAACACTTCGCCTGGACGACCGTCGACGTATTCGCCGATGGTTGCAAAGCCCTTGCAATCAGCAACGCGGAACTCGAAGGTGCGACCACGACGTGAGCGTGGCAACTTCTGACGGACTGGCTGGTGCACGATCTTCTCAACAATGCGCTCAACCGTGTTGGTCATCTGACCTGCAGCTGCCGCAGCGTCGGCTGTTCCCTTTTCTCCGTCTTTCTTGGCGGTGGAAAGTGGCTGACCGACTTTGCAGTTGTCACGGTAAATCGCAACTGCCTTGATGCCGAGCTCCCACGAAAGCATGTGCAATGCCTCGATGTCTTCAATGGTTGCTTCTTCTGGCATGTTGACAGTCTTCGAGATAGCACCCGACAAGAACGGCTGAGCCGCACCCATCATGCGCACGTGACCTTCGTAGTGAATCGTGTTGTCACCCATTGAGCAAGCGAACACTGGCAAGTGCTCTGCCTTCAAGTCTGGTGAACCAACGATTGTCTTGTTGACGTCGATGTACTGGATGATGCGATCAACGACAGGACCTTCGTAGCCCAAGTTGGTAAGTGCACGTGGCACTGTCTGGTTGACGATTGACATGTTGCCACCGCCAACAAGCTTCTTGAACTTGACGAGACCCAAGTCTGGCTCGATACCAGTTGTGTCACAGTCCATCATCAAACCAATCGTGCCGGTTGGTGCAAGCACTGTTGCCTGGCTGTTGCGCACGCCGTACTCTTCGCCGTCACGAACGGCTGAGTCCCAAGCGTGTGTTGCAGCAGCAACGAGGTCTTGTTGCACGACATCGATGTTGTCGATTTCGTTGTTGGCATCACGGTGCATGCGCAACACGTTGAGCATGTAGCGCTCGTTCGCTGCGAAGCCCGAGAAAGGCCCCATGCGGCTTGCGATGCGTGCACTGGTTGCGTACGCGTGGCCAGTCATCATTGATGTCAATGTTGCAGCCCATGCACGACCACCGGTCGAGTCATACGGCATACCGAGAGCCATCAACAATGCTCCGATGTTTGCGTATCCAAGACCCAACTGACGGAAGATGCGGCTGTTCTCGCCGATCTTTTCTGTTGGATAGTCAGCGTTGCCAACCAAGATTTCTTGGGCGGTGAACATCACTTCAATTGTGTGACGGTATGCGTCAACATCAAAGGTGTCGGTGTTGTCGAGGTACTTGAGCAAGTTGATTGAAGCCAAGTTGCAAGCCGAGTTGTCGATGTGCATGTATTCGCTGCATGGGTTCGAGCCATTGATACGACCAGTTGCATGAGCGGTGTGCCACTTGTTGATGGTGGTGTCAAACTGCAAGCCTGGGTCTGCGCACTCCCACGATGCAGTTGCAATTTGGCGCCACAAGTCGCGTGCCTTGATTGAACGTACTGGCGCTCCATCCTTAACAGCCTTGTAGGTCCAATCGCGATCTTCCTTGACTGCGTGCATGAACTCGTCGGTGACGCGCACAGAGTTGTTGGCGTTTTGGTATTGCACCGAGAACGAATCTTTGCCGTCGAGATCCATGTCGAAGCCAGCATCGCGCAATGCGCGAGCCTTTTGCTCTTCACGTGTCTTACACCAAATGAATTCTTCAACATCTGGGTGATCAACGTTCAAGATCACCATCTTTGCTGCGCGACGTGTTTTGCCACCCGACTTGATGGTTCCTGCCGAAGAGTCAGCACCACGCATGAAGCTCACTGGGCCAGAAGCTGTGCCACCACCCTTCAAGTGTTCGACACTTGAACGAATGTTGGACAAGTTGATGCCTGCACCAGAACCGCCCTTGAATATGATTCCTTCTTCGCGATACCAATTAAGAATTCCGTCCATGGTGTCTTCAGTCGAAAGAATGAAGCATGCACTTGCCTGTTGTGGCACTCCTGGTACGCCGATGTTGAACCACACTGGCGAGTTGAATGCAGCGCGCTGTGTAACCAAAATAAACTTCAGTTCATCACGGAATGCTTCTGCCTCGTCTGCGTCTGCAAAGTAGCCACCCTCGATGCCCCAGTCGGCAATCGTGTTTGCTACGCGGTCTATGACCTGACGAAGTGAGTGC
>CAINTF010000055.1 GCA_903853285.1 uncultured Acidimicrobium sp.
CTATACAGATCGATGGAGACAAATCGCAAGTGTTGCGCGCACTCGCCTGTTTTGACGTTGTTGGCCTGCAGTCATGACGCAAAAACTGCCGAAGCCAACACCCGTATTTGGTGGAGACATCTCCAGAATCATCACCGAGTCAACACCGCAAAAACTCAACGCAGCAACAGCCCCTCCTGGTGCTCCAAACATATTGCTGATCATGTTGGACGACGTTGGCTTCGGTTCATTTGGAAACTTTGGTGGACCAGTAACGACACCTGGTCTCAACAAAATTGCTACAACCGGTTTGCGCTACAACCAGTTTCACACCACGGCGCTGTGTTCACCTACTCGAGCGGCGCTTTTGACTGGACGCAACCATCACAGTGTTCACATGGGAGGCATCACCGAAATTGCCAACTCGTTCCCTGGATACGACAGTGCGATACCGCCAGAGTCTGCAACGGTTGCTCAAGTACTGCGCATGTCTGGATATTCCACCTCGTGTTTTGGTAAATGGCATCTTGCGCCGTCGTGGGAACAAAGCCCAGCAGGCCCATTTGATCGATGGCCAACAGGCTTAGGTTTTGATCGCTTCTACGGAATCATGGGTGCAGAGTCATCGCAATGGGAACCACCCGTGTATGACCAAACAACACCGATCGCTCCCCATATTGGCAAGCCTGGCTACCACCTCACTGAAGATTTGGCCGATCAAGCAATTACATGGATGCAACGCCAACACGCATCAACACCTAATCGTCCATTCTTTTGCTACTTCTCTACGCCTGCAGTGCATGCCCCGCACCATGTTTCGCGCGAATGGATCGACAAATTCAAGGGTCAGTTCGATGACGGCTGGGATGCACTACGCGACATGATCTATGAGCGTCAATTGAAACTTGGCGTCATACCTCAAGACACCACACTCACAAAACGACCAGATCAAGTTCCAGCGTGGGCCGACTACCCCGACCGATACAAACCAGTTGCGCGTCGACTGATGGAGACGTTTGCTGGCTTCCTTGCGCACACCGACGCACAAATTGCACGCGTCATCGATTCATTGGAGGGCATGGGTATAGATGACAACACTCTTGTCATCTACATCACTGGCGACAACGGAGCATCGGCCGAGGGAACCATTCATGGTGCGTGGAGCGCTCCATCGTTTCAAAACGGAGTTCCCGAGGATCCTGAATGGCTACTCGATCACATAGACGACTTCGGCACTGACAAGTGCGAAAACCATTTCAATGTTGGCTGGGCATGGGCTCTCGACTCTCCGTTTCAGTGGATGAAGCAAGTTGCTTCACACTTCGGCGGCACACGAAACGCAATGGCACTTTCGTGGCCGAAGAAGATCGCGGACAAGGGTGGCTTGCGCACGCAGTTTCACCATGTGGTCGACATCGTGCCAACTATTTATGACATTGCCGGCATCACACCGCCGACACATGTGAATGGCATCGAGCAAATGCCGCTACACGGCACATCGATGGCGTATTCGTTTGATTCCGCCGATGCGCCAAGCACC
>CAINTF010000056.1 GCA_903853285.1 uncultured Acidimicrobium sp.
AAGAAAATATTCCAACGGGCGATGCGTTGGCCGCCGAGTTTGAGAAATTCTTGCGCGAACAACAAGACGGCAACGACGACACTGCGCTGTAACAGCTCAGAAATGTAAAGAACCCCGACCTTTCGGCCGGGGTTCTTCAACAGGGGGATGTTGGTCTTGCGACCAAACTTTTACTTGACGTAATTAGTTACCGGAACCAACGCGCATTGCGTTGTTCTTTGCAACTGTCAAGAGTGCACCGGTGAGTGGTGCGTAACCCAACGACTCAGCTGCTGCTGGGGCGTATGTGTTAAGGATCCACTGGAGGTAACCACTCACAACAATTGACTTCGACGAAACTGCAGTCTTACCAAGTGCATAAGTAACTGCGACGAATGGGTACGCCGTGGTGTTTGTTGTCTGCTTGAAGTTGAAGGTAACAAAACCCTTCGCATCAATGTCAGAGTCTGCGATCATCGATGAAACTGCTGCAGATGTTGGAGCAACGTACTTACCAGCGGCATTCTTTACGTTTGCTGCTGCCATACCTTTTGCTGCACGAGTTGCATCAGTGACAAAGGAGATCTCGGTGTAACCGATTGCTCCGTTGGTGTCAGCAATTGCGTTCGAGACGTTTGCTGAACCGCTTTGACCTTGAAACGCTGCACCAAAACCAGCAACTGCTGTTGCGCCACCAGGAACTGCTGTGGTGAAAGAGTCATTGATTGTCCACTTTGAGTTGAACGCATTCAATGGCTTGATGAAGTTGTTAGTGGTACCCGAACCGTCGGAGCGGTACACAACTGTGATGGCCTTGGCTGGAAGTGTTGGAGTTGACTGCGCGAACTTTGCAACTTCTTTGCCGTCAACCTTGACGGTGTAGACAGCTTCTTTTGTTGTCAACGCAATTGCAATCTGACCCTTTGTGGCAACAGTTGCAGTCTTTACTGACTTCTTGTCTTCCAAGATTTCAATCTTCTTGCCCTTGGCAGCCTTGAGTGCAGCAGGTGTCAACGTGATGTTCAGCGTTGCTGCTGTATCTGAAGTTGGTGTCCACAACGCGCTTGCGCCCTTGTATCCACTCTTCTTTGTTGAGTTTGCCCAAATTGCATTGGCCTTCATGTCAGCAACAATTGCTGGGTCATTCCACATCTTGATGGTGCCATCAAAAATGCCGGCAACGGTTGGGATGCTCAGGTTAAGAGTTGAACCTTTAATTTCGTCGAGACGGTAAGCAACTGCAGTGGCACCAGCGACGTACGGAACGTACACCCAGCTGAATGCTGTTGAGCCAGACTGTGTTGACGAAACTGCTGAGTCTGATCCACCGAAATCGGTGAGGTTGGCAAAGAAGTCTGTCTTGCCCTTAGAAGATCCGCCGCCTGGGTTTGCATAAGTAGCGGTGTGTCCTGATGTCTTCGAGTATTCAACTGTTGCAGCAGCTTGAAATGTTTGCGGGAAAGTTGCGCCCGAACCACTGATGCTCTCTGCCGATGCCATGGTGGCAACTGACATGCTTCCAACAACAACGAGTGCTGTTGAAGCAATTACTTTGCGGAAACTTTTCATGAACTGAACTCCTCCGAGTTTTTAGGGTTGAACTAACTGTCGTATTGCTTACGAACAGAAGTTACAAACTCCAGGTATTCATTAGGTAGCGACTCGTCAAACTACGAGTAGCAAGTAGATGAACAGTGCGTGAACTGCTCAGCCGAACTTGCCCTGCACGTAATCGGCCGTGCGGGTGTCGGTTGGGTTGGTAAACATCTTGCGTGTGGCGTCTGCTTCGACCAACACGCCAGGGCCGCCATCTGACAAAAAGAAGGCACAGTAATTAGATACACGAGAAGCCTGTTGCATGTTGTGCGTCACGATCACCACGGTGATCTTTTCGGCCAATTCGCGAATGGTTTCTTCAATTCGCAATGTCGAGCCTGGGTCGAGGGCCGAACATGGTTCGTCCATTAACAAGATGGTTGGTTCAACTGCAAGCGAGCGCGCAATGCACAAGCGCTGTTGTTGACCGCCCGAGAGCGAACCACCAGAAGCGTCCAAACGGTCTTTGACTTCTTTCCACAGACCAGCGCGGGACAAGCACTTTTCTACGATGTCGTCGTGATTGCTGACCTTCAGGTTCGCGAGCTTGATGCCAGCAAGGACGTTTTCCTTAATCGTCATAGCTGGAAACGGGTTTGGCTTCTGAAACACCATGCCGACTTTGAGGCGCATGGCTGCTGCATCAACTTCTGGCGCATAAATATCGGAACCATTCATGAGCACTTCGCCTGCCATTGCTGCGCTTGGAATGAACTCGTGCATGCGGTTGAGCATGCGCAAAAATGTCGACTTGCCACAGCCCGATGGCCCAATGAGTCCGGTCACGCTGCGTTCTGGAAACTGCAAGTTGATATCGCTCAAGACGTGATGAGCACCGAACCATGCGTGAAGTCCACGGGTCTCGAGACCAAGTGGTCGCTCTACGACTGCTGTTGATGCACCAGATGTTGACATTTCATTCATGATAATTCCATTTTCTTTCGAGGTTTTTGATTCAGTTCCGACTTGACTCACAACGTTCACCTTTTGTCCTTACCACCAAGACGACGAGCGGTAATAAAGAGTGCGAGGACGATGAGCATCAAGACAAGCGACCCGCTCCATGCCCGTGCAATCGAATACTCGGTACCAATCTGCAACAAGCCAAAGATGTACATGGGCATCGACGCAATCGGGCCGTTGAAAGGATTGAACTTAAATGCGTTGTTGGACAACGCAGTAAGTAACAACGGTGCAGTCTCACCCACAACGCGAGCGACTCCAAGAATGGCAGCAGTGGTAAGACCACTGCGCACTGTTGGCAACACCACCATGAGCGAGCTGCGCCACTGGCGTGCGCCGAGCGCGTAGCTCACGGCCCTCAAATCTTCTGGAACCAACTTGAGTACTTCTTCTGAAGTTCGAGCAACCGTTGGCAACATCAATACAGAAAGTGCAAGCGCACCTGCGAAACCGCTGAACGAACCTGTAAGCGCAATCACAGTTGTGTAAATAAACAAGCCGGCGACGATAGATGGAACACCGCTCATCGACTGAATGACAAAGCGCACAACTTTTGTAAGACGACCACGAACTTCGGTGAGATACACGCCACTCAAAATGCCAAGCGGCAACGTGATTGCTGTTGCAATCAACACCATGAGCATCGATCCGATAATTGCGTGACCAACTCCGCCCATATTCAGTTCATCATCTGGTGTTGTGACCCGCATGTCATGGAACAAATAGCCGACGTAAAGGCCGTGAAAACCCTTTGTGACGAGGCTGACAAAAATTGACATCCAAGGAGCAAATGCCACCACCGCTCCGGCGCCTATCACTGTTGAGATAATCGCATTTGTCGACTTTGCTTTGCCAATGCCGCGCGAACGAAGAATCGTCAGTAGCAATACCTCGACAAAGAACACCAGAGCAAAACCGTCGGGGCCAGCAATTCCAGTAACCATCACGATTGCGTATGCCACAACAGCAAGTGCCAGATAAACCAATGCATCGCGACGTTGTTCGGCGCGAGGCTTATGCCAAGGCTGTGTTGGTGTTGCCTCCACTACCTGAATAGTGAGGTCGCTAGTTGAACTCATGGTTGAGCCTTTGCGGTGCGCTGCACTACTGCAGTTGCAGCCATGTTGACCGAAAGAGTGAGCAAGAACAACACGAAGCCTGCTGCAAGCAGTGCCTTCAACTCATACGGAGTTGCTTCACCAAACTTCGTTGCAATCAGTGATGCAATGTTGCCACCCTCTGATTCGAGAATATTGAAGTTGTATTTGAACACGAGATTCAACAGCAAATACACCGCAACTGTTTCGCCAAGCGCTCGACCAAGTCCAAGCATTGCGCCACCAACAACACCACTGCGACCAAATGGCAACACCACTGCGCGGATGGCGCCCCAGCGTGTGCCACCGAGTGCGTAACACGAGTCGACAAGTTCGCGCGGAGTACGCGAATACACCTCACGAGAAACAGAAGTGATGATCGGAACGATCATTGCGGCAAGCACGAGTCCGGCGATAAACGGTGAGCGACCAAAAATGCCAAGTTCGTTATTGAACAACGGAAACCAGCCGAGATAGTGACTGGTGAGTGCAGCCCACCTCTCGCCCATTGAAGAGAAAACTTGGATGCCCCACAAACCGAAAAATAACGACGGAATTGCTGCTGCAAGATCCAGCATCGATACAAGCGTGCTCTTAATTTTCGCTGGCGCGAAAAACTCCATGTACAAAGCGCCGGCAATTGAAAGTGGTACCGCAAAGAAGAGCGCAATCAACGACGTGACAATGGTGCCAGCGAGCATTGGTCCAATAGAAAACTCAGCCGGAATAATTCCGTCACCACTACCGGCAGTCCAGTTGGTGCCAGTAATAAACTTTGGTCCCATGTCGCGGAAGATTTCCACACCGCGCGCAAACAAAAACAATCCGATGAGTGCCAAAACAAGCAGCGACGTAACAGCGCCAGCCGTAACTACGCGACGAAAAATGCGGTCGCCCAGCGAATACACGACATGCATCTCGCGCTTTTGCGGCGCGTTTTGAGGCGTAGAAATTAGGCCGGTTTGACTCACCTCAAAAGTGTGTCAGTACCAGGTAATGCCTAGATGATCGCTAGGTGAACGAGGGGTGAACTTACCCACCGACCACAGCTTTGATACGCCTTTGGAGCGCTTATTTACGCCTTTGCAGCCTTGAAGCCCTCTTCGAGGTCGGCCAAAATGTCGTCGATTGTCTCGAGACCGACCGACAAGCGCACGAGGCCTGGAAATACTCCAGTTGACTTTTGCTCTTCTGGAGTCAGCTGACTGTGCGTCGTTGATGCTGGGTGGATCACAAGGCTTCGCACGTCGCCAATGTTGGCAACATGGCTGTGCAACGTGAGGCCTGCCACAAACTTCTGACCGGCTTCGACGCCACCCTTGATGTTGAATGCAAGCACAGAGCCGTAACCCTTGCCATTGCCGTACTTCTTTGCACGCTCGTGCCACTTGCTGGTGGTGAGACCTGCATAGAACACTTCTTCAACCTGTGGATGCTTGGCCAAGAACTCACCAACTTTTTGCGCGTTAGCCCAGTGACGCTCCATACGGAACGACAATGTCTCGAGACCTTGCAAGAAGTTGAACGCATTGTCTGGCGTAGTTGCCATACCCAAGTCGCGCAACATCTGCACGCGAGCTTTGATGATGAACGAACCGTGACCAAGTGCTGGCCAGTATGCGAGACCGTGGTACGACGGATCTGGCTCGGTGAAGTTTGGAAACTTGTCGTTTTGACCGAAGTCAAACTTGCCACCGTCGATGATTGCTCCACCGATTGATGTGCCGTGACCGCCGATGAACTTGGTGAGCGAATGCACGACGATGTCTGCGCCCCACTC
>CAINTF010000057.1 GCA_903853285.1 uncultured Acidimicrobium sp.
GCGAGTTTGTTTCAGTCATTTCTCTTTCTTTCTACTTCTGACCTTGCCAGCGCAAGATCGCACTTGCAGCAGTCATACCAGCTCCAAAGCCTACGAGCAAAACTAAATCTCCATTTTTCAAACGACCTTTATCAGCTGCATCAAAAAACGCGAGCGGGATTGAAGCTGAAGAAGTATTTCCTGTTTCGTGTAACACGATGGAAGTTTTTTCCATGGGCACACCAAGTCGATCGCATGCGGCGGAAATGATGCGTGTATTTGCTTGATGGGGGACAACTAGTGCAAGTTGATCTGCAGTGACTCCTGCGATTGCCATGGATTTCTGCGCGGAGTCGACCATGATGCGAACTGCTCTTCGGAAGACTTCTTTGCCGTCCATCTTGATGTATCCGCCAATTTCTGCGTAAAGCAATTCTTCTGCAGAGCCATCAGCATCCAAATCCCATGCAAGTAGTTGACCTGGTCCTTCAACGGCTTCAAGCACGCACGCTCCGGAGCCATCTGCAAACAAAATCGCAGTGCCGCGATCAGTCCAGTCGGTGACGCGAGAAAGTGTGTCGGTGCCAATCACCAAGACTTTTTTTGCGCCCATAGCAATGAGCCCATGAGCATTTACTAGTGCATACACAAATCCCGAACATGCAGCATTGATGTCGTAGGCACCGCACTTGAGCCCAAGTTGATTCTGCACGTTTGCCGATGTGCCCGGCACTGCTCGGTCAGGAGTGGTGGTTGCTAAAACAAGCGCGTCAATTTCGAGTGGGTCAACATTTGCCATCTGCATCGCCAACCGTGCGCTTTGCACTGAGAGTCCTGCGGTGGTCCCGCCAATGTGCCGCTGATGGATGCCAGTACGTTCACGAATCCAAGCGTCATTGGTGTCAAGAGTCTTTGAAAGATCTTCGTTGGTGACAATTTTGTCTGGAAGGGCACGACCCCAACCTGTGATGACTGCGCCGCGAGCGCCAGAAGGAATTTGTGGCATTGCTGATAACTCTAATGCGATCTCAGCCAGGCAATTGGCTGATGAGCAGTCAGTCGTTCGCCGTCGACGGCTATGAAGTTTTGCAGAATGCCCGCAAACGGCGATCGAACTTCGGTATCGCCGACATGACCGAGTACATGACCAACATCAATTCGTGAGTTGTTCTCCACAGACATTTTCTTTGCAAACACCCCTGCGGCTGGGCTTACGACGAGACGTTCGATTGCAAAGAGATGCTCTCCCTCGTGTGTGGGAGACGCAAGTGGTACTGATGTGGAAGAAAATACATTCATCCATTCAATGAGCGCGTCAAGATCATCTGGTGTTGCAACACTGATGGTTTTGGCGTTATCGAGAGTTCGCTTTGCCATTCCGGTAAGAACGCCACCAGGTCCGAGTTCGATAAAGCCGCGCACACCGAGATCGCCTAAGGCAAGTAGGCAATGCTTCCAACGCACAGGCGACGACAACTGAGCAGACAGCAATGAAGCCCATTCGGAACCGTGGTCATGGGCAAGTGCATCAACATTTGAAATAACTGGAACTTCCGTATCGCGAGGGCGAGCAGATGCGATGGCATCGCGAAGTCTGTCGCGCGCACTCGACATATAAGGAGTATGAAATGCGCCCGACACAGGAAGTGACATCACCCGTTTTGCTCCAAGAGCCTTAGCTTGTTCGGATGCCTTTGCTACACCTTCAAGTGATCCAGCGATAACAACTTGGCCAGGTGCATTGAAATTGGCAACCCACACATCGGCGTCAGCCAAGCGACATGCAACCTCAACTTGTTCGTCGTCAAGACCAAGTACTGCAGCCATCGTTCCTGGTTGAGCAAGTCCTGCTTCATGCATGGCCGACGATCGTTCAGCAACCAGTCGTAAACCGTCGTCAAACCGCAGTGCACCGGTCGCAACTAACGCCGTATATTCACCGAGGCTGTGACCTGCGCAAAAACTCGGTTCGATTCCGAGGCGCTCTACCGCATCTAGCACCATGAGCGACATGACAAATGTTGTCAGCTGTGCATTGCGGGTGTCTTTGAGTTCTTCGGCGTCGGCGTGGAGCAGAAGGTTGGAGACATCACGACCGACCACTTCGGACGCCTCGCCAACCAACTCCCAACTTTCGTGGTCGACCCAGGCTGCGCCCATACCGGTGCGCTGTGAACCTTGACCTGGAAATGTGAAAGCGAGCATTGAGTACTGAACCCCGTTTATTTGCTTTGTGTTTGGCTGTTTCGGTGACTGGGACTGTTTCGGACCCTGTGATTACGGCCTTGCTATATCTACAGCGTAGAACTTGTCGCGGGTAGGTACGATGTTCCCTCGCAGTAAGCCAATTAATTAAACACTTCACTCGGGCCCGAGTGGCGGAATGGCAGACGCGACGGACTCAAAATCCGTTGTCTGAAAGGGCGTGTGGGTTCGACTCCCACCTCGGGCACCAAATTCATGGACACTCCTACACTCATCGACGTGGCAAATAGAGGCATCAACAGCCGGCTCACCGAGCGGCGCTTACGCCGCGGCACCGAATCGCTCGTGTCGTTGCGCAATGAACTGAGCGTTGTAGAGGAGCAGGTCCAGCATTTTTCAGAAGAGGTGCATGATCTAGAGATTCGTGCTCTCGTTTCTGAAACCCCACTTGCCGATGCCGAATCGCGTGACGCGATGCGTCACATGCAGGCCATGACGAAGCATCGCGATTATTTGCGTGAAGCAATTGCCGAATTGGAATTGCGCCAAGATGATTTACTCGACAAGCTCGGTCACTAAGCGACTCAACCATGAGCACCACTCAGCCAAGCACCAGAATTGTTATTGCGGAAGACGAGGCAATTATTCGCCTTGATCTTCGCGAGACATTGGAAGAAGAGGGCTACATAGTTGTTGCCGATACTGGCCGTGGAGACGACGCAATTGAGTTAGTTCGACAACATCGTCCTGATGTTGCAATATTCGATATCAAGATGCCAGGTCTCGACGGCCTAGATGCAGCTCGAGTAGTGAGCGCAGAAAAACTCTGTCCAGTGGTCATGCTTACCGCGTTTAGTCAACGAGAAGTAATAGAGCAAGCGCGCGATGCTGGGGCGCTCGCGTATTTGGTTAAACCCTTTCAAAAGACAGACCTCGTTCCGGCAATTGAATTGGCGATCGGTCGCTTTCGCGAAATGCTGACATTGAGTGGGGAGCGTGATGCACTCGGCGAACAACTTGAGTTGCGCAAGCTGTTGGATCGCGCAAAGGGATTGTTGATAGACAAATATTCAATGACTGAGCAATCTGCCTTTGATTTCATTCAAAAAAATGCGATGTCTACGCGAGCCAAAATGGTGGACGTGGCAAACCAGATACTGAGCGGACAGATCACTCCGTAGTTGTCGGTTATCGTCGTGGCATGAGCCAGGCGGGTTTTTTATGCAGTTAATGGTCCTCGATGGGAACTCGCTTGCGTACCGTGCGTTTTTTGCACTGCCCACCGATATGACGACAGCGAGTGGACAAGTAACAAATTCTGTTTACGGATTTTGTTCAATGTTGTTGACGCTGATGAAGGATCACAAACCAGATGGCGTCATTGTGGTTTTTGATCGTAAGGAGAAAACCTTTCGGCACGAAGCTGCGCCAGAGTACAAAGCACAACGCGAAGCGCAGCCAGACATTTTGTATCAGCAAATGGACATTATTAAAGAAATGCTTGAGGTAATGGGCATCGCTGCGATAGATGCTGCTGGGTTTGAAGGTGACGACCTCATTGCCACTATTGCGGAAAAAGCGGAGCAGGCAGGTGAAGATTTATTGATCGTGACGGGAGATAGAGACACGTATCAGTTGGTTCGCGACCCGCATATTCGAGTGCTGTACAACAAGCGAGGCGTGAGCGACTACGCGCTGTATGACGAAGCTGGAATAGTTGAGCGCACTGGCGTGACACCTGCGCAGTATTCGCAATATGCGGCGCTGCGGGGTGATCCAAGCGACAATCTCGACGGAGTGCCGGGAGTTGGAGAGAAGACGGCTGCAAAGTTGATGACGAAGTATCAGGACATTGTTTCTGTGTTTGATGCTGCCGACGAACAAACACCGAAACTCCGACAAGGTTTACTCGATAGTCGTGATCGTGTTTTGCGCAATGCGCAACTGATGATTCTTCGCAGGGACGCTCCCGTGACGATCGATATCACTCAAACAACTCCACGGCCGCGAATGAGCGAGCTGAAGACAATGTTTGAGACACTCGAATTTAAGTCGATGTATGCCCGTGCCAAGACTGTCTTTGGCGAAAATCAGGTAGCAACTACAAAATCTGGAAGCAGTGTGATAGTTGAGAGCGAAGATCATGCCGACAGCAATGCTCGGATCTTTGCAAAAATTGAACGCAGCGAAGACGTTAAATCGGCGGTTGCAGCGCTTGTCAAGATCGCCAAACTTGATGCTGCGGATATTGGAGTTGGCTGGGCCGGTGAACCAGGTCGTAGTGCGTTAGAAGGCATCGCGATCGTTGTCGATGTAAGCACCTCAGCAGTCGCATGGTTTGGCGTTGACGTACTTCAAGACAAGTTGGTGCTCGAAGGCATAAAGGCGCTTACAAAGATTCGTACTCATCATGCAAAGCCATTGCTGAGATGGCTATTGGAGCATGGTGTTGATTTGCGCTCACTCATGCTCGATACAACGATTGCTGCATATTTGCTCGATCCCAGTGACAATAAATTTGAGATACAAGAGGTGCTGGGGAGATACACCAATTTCTCGCTTGAGGTTGGCGTTGCGGAGGAATCTGGACAGCTTGATTTTGGTTCGACCAATACAGATAATTCCCAACGCGTTTGCGATGAGGCCTTAGCGGTCTGCTTGCTCGCGGAACCGATTCTTAGGGCTTTGGATGTACAGGGAACAACCAAACTCTTCACCGATGTGGAAATGCCACTAGTCCGTGTTTTGGCGCGAATGGAGTTAGATGGCATAGCTGTTGACGTGAAGCAGTTGTCAGCCATCAATGAAAACTTAAAGTCTCATGTTGCGCGCTTGACGACAATTCTTCATGATCTTGCTGGCAGAACATTCAACATCAATTCACCGACGCAGTTACGTGAAATTTTGTTCGAGGAGAAGAAGCTTGCTCCGGGCAAAAAGACAAAGACCGGATTCAGTACTGATGCAGCAACCCTTGAAAAGATCCGTGATCAGTGGCCCGAATTTATTGATCCGCTTTTGGAGTATCGAGAATTTGAAAAGTTGCGTTCAACCTATGGTCAGGGTCTACTTGACTCTGTTGGTGCCGATGGTCGAATCCACGCGACCTTTAATCAGACTGTTGCCCGCACTGGCCGTCTGTCGAGTGATCAACCAAATTTGCACAACATTCCCGTTCGCTCGGACGAAGGAAAAGTGTTTCGAACCGCGTTCATTCCTTCGAAGGGCCGAGAGTTTTTAGTAGCCGACTACAACCAAATCGAACTTCGTTGCATCGCTCATCTCGCAGATGATCCTGGTTTAATTGACGCGTTCACACGCGGTATCGATGTGCACAGCGCAACAGCTTCGCGTTTATTCAAAGTTAAGGAATCTGATGTTTCGAGTGAACAACGTTCTCAATCGAAAATGGTGTCGTACGGACTTGCCTATGGAATGGAGGCTTACGGTCTGAGCCAGCGCCTCAGTGTTGGAGTTGGGGAAGCCTCTGGGATTCTCGATGCGTACTTTGTCGCGTTTCCAAATGTGAAGCAGTACATGGATGACACTGTTGAGCAGGCAAGAAAACGTGGATACACCGAAACATTGTTTGGACGCAGAAGACCAATACCCGAGCTCAACAGTAGTAATTTTCGGATTCGCCAAGCGGGTGAGCGCCAGGCAATGAATGCGGGTATCCAGGGTCTTGCCGCAGACATCTTCAAAATTGCATTAGTGCGCATCAGCGATGCGTTTGAGGAAGCCAATTTGGAGAGCCGTGTCATATTGCAGGTTCACGATGAGGTGATCATTGAAGCCATTGCGAGTGAGAAACAAGTGGTCGAAGAGATCGTTCTTACCCAGATGAAGCAGGCAGCAAGTCTCAAAGTTCCGCTTGAGGTGCATAGTGCCTGGGGTAAGTCTTGGGCCAGTGCCAAGGGTTAATCGGCTGAATCTGACTGGTAGCGTGATCGTGCCTTACCGCAGGTAGGGCCACTTAGCAATAGGTGCAACCGATCCCATCCACCGAAAGTACGTAATCATGTCCGATCTTCAATTAATGCAAAGCCCTCCAATGGGAACCTTCGACGCAGAAGGTAATTACACACCGCGCCAAGTCACTGAGCGCGATCTCACCCAGTCGTTTGCCGATGCAATCAACGGCACGCTTGTCGAACTCAAAGATGGTCAACTCGTCACAGGGACCGTTGTGCGAATTACGCGCGATGAGGTTCTCGTTGAAATCGGTTACAAAACAGAAGGTGTCATTCTCGGTCGCGAGCTCTCAATGCGCGCAGACGTAGATCCAAACACCATCGTCAAGTTGGGCGAGAAGATTGAAACTCTCGTCATCACACTTGAGGACAAAGAAGGTCGTTTGTTGTTGTCGAAGAAGCGTGCTCAGTACGAGCGTGCATGGGGAGACATCGAGAAGGTTAAAGAAGTTGACGGAACCGTTGAAGGTTTGGTCATCGAAGTTGTTAAAGGTGGACTTATTGTCGACATTGGTTTGCGCGGCTTCTTGCCAGCCTCTCTTGTTGAAATGCGTCGTGTTCGTGATCTTGCTCCGTACATCGGTCAGCGCATCACTGCAAAAATCCTCGAATTGGATCGCACACGTAACAACGTGGTGCTGTCGCGTCGGACATTGCTCGAAGCAAACCAACGCGGCGAGCGCGACGACTTCTTGGGCAACCTCAAAGTGGGCGAGATCCGCAAGGGTCGCATCTCGAGTGTTGTTGCATTCGGTGCATTCGTCGACTTGGGTGGCATGGACGGGCTCATTCACGTTTCCGAATTGTCATGGAAGCATGTTGACAATCCAAGTGCAGTCGTCACGATTGGTGACGAAGTCACTGTCAAGGTTCTTGAAGTCGATATGGACCGCGAGCGCATCAGTCTTTCGCTCAAGGCCACGCAACAAGATCCATGGCAAGAATTTGCCGGCGGTCACCAGGTTGGCCAACTCGTTTATGGTCGCGTGACAAAACTCGTTCCATTTGGTGGCTTCGTGCAAGTTGGCGATGGAATTGAAGGACTTGTGCATATCTCGGAAATGTCAACACACCATGTTGAGGCGCCAGAGCAGGTCGTTACTCCGGGTGAAGAGTTGTGGGTCAAGATCATCGATCTCGATCTTGCTCGCCGACGAATCAGCCTTTCGATTAAGCAGGCTGCAGAAGGTGGCGAGTTGGCCGAAGAGTATCGCGGTCAGTTCCAAGTCGACGACCAAGGAAACTGGGTCGGCGGCGATGACTCAACTCGCGAAGCTGCATGGTCGGAATACTTCGACGCAAGTGCACCTGCTGCGGATGCAACAGCAACAGAGCCAGCTGCACCGGCCGAAGAAGCCCCTGCAGGTGAGACTCCAGCCGTTTGATCTGAAGTGGTGCCACAACTTTGGCTCCACACCTGACAGCGTGTAGTTCATGATTCTTGTTGGTCTTACCGGTGGCATTGGCTCTGGTAAGTCAACAGTTTCACAATTGTTGGCCGACCGTGGCGCAATCATTATCGATGGTGATGCCATTGCGCGCGCATTGCAACGTTCCGGGACTGCCGTTTTCGCAGCGATGGTCGAACGCTTTGGGGATGTGATTGCTGCTGACGGTGAACTGGATCGCGCCAAAATTGCGTCAATCGTATTTGCTGACGCGGTAGCGCTTGCAGATCTCAACAAGATCGTGCACCCGGCAATTGGGGTTGAGATGTTGCGACGAATCAGCGAACTCCGAGACACCGATGCGATTGCAATTCTTGACTTTCCGCTTTTGGCAGAGTCGCCACGTAAAGGTTTGTCTGGTGTGATTGTTGTTGATGTTGATCCTGAAATTGCAATAGAGCGTGTTGTGCGAGATCGCGGAATGAAGGCAAGCGAAGTGCAAGCGCGGATTGCTAAGCAAGCGTCGCGAGCTGA
>CAINTF010000058.1 GCA_903853285.1 uncultured Acidimicrobium sp.
CTGATTTCAATGGTGAATTAACGGGGAGAGTGACCACTAGTGTCCGGAGATATTTGCTGAGATCAATATAAGTTATCACTAGTGTCCCAACGTTTGCCATCAGACTTAACGTAACCCCATGATTTATTTAAATAAATCTGACTTTCCCCTTGTCCACGATTTGAATCGTTTTCCGGACTTGGGGCATGCTCGGCGGATCTCATCTGCTGGGGACAGGCATGCACTCGGGTCAACTCGTCTTTGCGCAAGTCATGACTTATCTGCCCCTGAAGGCATTCAGCCGGATGGTCTTGGCCAGGCGTGCTCAGCACAAAGTCAAAGACTTCTCTTGCCTCGATCAATTCTTGGCTCTGTCTTTTGCTCAACTGACCGCCCGCGAATCTTTGCGCGACATCGAGATCAATTTGCGCGTGCAGCGCCAACATTTCTATCACTTGGGCTTTCGCTGCAAGACCATCTCGCGCAACACACTGGCCAACGCCAACCGAGTTCGACCATGGGAAGTCTTTGCCGATTTGGCCCATCATTTGATTGGTGTGGCTCGTCCGCTTTACGCCAACGATACAACCAGCGCCGAACTCAAATCGTTGATGGGCGCAACCGTTTACTCTTTGGATTCGACCACGATCGATTTGTGTTTGAGCCTGTTTTCTTGGGCGCCGTTTCGTACGACAAAAGCAGCCATCAAACTTCACACATTGATGGATCTGCGTGGATCGATCCCGAGTTTTATTCACATCAGCGACGGCAAGATGCACGATGTCAAAGTCCTCGACATCCTCGCAAAGCAAGGCTACATCGAGGTTGGCGCCTATTACGTGATGGACAAGGCGTATGTCGACTTTGCCAGGCTGCACCAACTGCATACCGCCAGAGCATTCTTTGTGACCCGCGCCAAAAGCAATATGCAATTCGTTGTGGTTCAGGAGTTTCCTGTCCCCATCAACACGGGCTTGGTAAGCGATCAGCACATTCAGTTGACGGGGTACACATCTCACAAACGGTATCCAGAGCTGATTCGGCAAGTGACCTACACCGATCCCGAAACTGGCAAGACACTGGAGTTCCTGACGAACAACATGACGCTTTCTGCGTTGACTATTTGCGCACTTTACAAACAGCGCTGGCAAGTCGAGTTGTTCTTCAAATGGATCAAACAGCATCTGCGTATCAAGGCCTTCTTTGGAACGACAGAAAACGCGGTCAAGACGCAAATATGGACTGCTATCGCCACTTACGTGTTGATCGCCATCGTCAAAAAGCGTTTGAACTTGGATCATTCTTTGTACGAAATTCTGCGAGTGCTGGACCTGAATATGTTTGAAACCACGCCAATATCAACCCTGCTGGGCAAACTGCAGGATGGGCCTGAAATCGGCCAAGACCCTATTCAACAAACCCTCTTCCCAACGTTGGGACACTAGTGGAATTTTCTATAGGTTAATCACCAGCTGGCAAGTAGACAAAATGCAATGTCCTGCAAAGCGACGGTTTCCGCAGCTTGATCATCCTAAGTTGGCGGTGTGATAATAAGGTATTCAAAAATACACTTGTACGATAGAAATTTTTTATATAGGACGAGCGTGAGACTTCTAACAATGCAAGCGCTATTGCACATAGAAGAGTTGGGGAGCATTCGATCTGCTGCTCAAACGATGAATATGACGCAACCAGCTTTGACGGCAGCTATCCAAAATCTGGAAGCTGAGCTCAGTGCACCCTTGCTCGTGCGCAGCAGGCAAGGGGTTACGTTTACCAATTTCGGACAAGCGTTTTTGAGGCATGCCAAATTAATGGTGACCCAGAGCCGAAGGGCGCGGGATGAGATTGCTCAGTTAAGAGGCGATTGGGTAGGCTCAGTCAAGATGGCCATCTCGCCTGCAATCGGATTAGGCTTGTTGCCAAAAGCCTTGCTGCATTTCGCGACCAAGCATCCTGACATCAAGGTGTTCTGCAGTGATGGCCTGTATCCAAGGATTGCGCCTGCAATTCGAGACGGCACGCTGGATTTCGCGCTGACCCCCGTACACCGCATAGATTTGGAGAGGGATCTGGTAGCCACGCCGTTGTATTCAAGTCAGGTGGTCATTGTTTCTGGCGTGTCCCATCCGCTTTCACGGGCAACTCAATTGTGCCAATTGCAGGAATGTGATTGGGTATTGTCAAGCCCATCACGTGGCCCTGGGGCTTTGATCGAAGAGGCTTTTCAAAAGGCCGGGCTGAATGCGCCAAAAGTCAAAATGCTTTGTGAGTCTTTTCTCGCATTGCCTGCGGTGGTGGCGGCGTCAAGGCATTGGATGACGACAATGCCTAAGATTCTTTTTGAAAACTGCCCCTTCAAAGAACTGTTATGTGTGGTACCCATTGTGGACACTCTGCCCAGTCCGCTGATTTGTACAGTAAGGCGTCATGACCTGCCCCTCACACCGGCTGCTATGGAGTTGATTGAC
>CAINTF010000059.1 GCA_903853285.1 uncultured Acidimicrobium sp.
GCATTGGATAACACGGGAACCGGGGGAGTATCGAGGGGAAGTTGGGCGGGCAACACGCTCGTGACCGCAACGAGCATGCTGAGCACAATGCCCATAACGATCGCCTTTCACTCACAAGAGAGTTCTTGCGAGTTGCGCCAATGTGTGCGGCACTAGCCGCGTATGTGCAAAAAATGTTTAGCGCAGCGCCTTCAACACATTTGCCATCTCGATGGCTCCAATCGCAGCTTCTTCGCCCTTGTTGCCAGCGCCTGGGCCAGATCGCTCAACTGCCTGCTCAACGTTTTCAACAGTGAGAACAGCAAAGCCGATTGGCATGCCTGTCTCGAGCTGTATCTGTGCGATCGAGTCGGCAACTGGGCCTGCAACGTATTCGAAGTGCGCTGTTTCACCACGGATTACTGCGCCAAGAGTGACGAGTGTGTCGTAGCGACCACTAGTGGCCATTGCTTTTGTGGCGATTGGAATCTCGAATGCACCAGGCACCCACACAACATCAACGTTGCTCTCACTTACGCCATGCGCACTCAATCCACGTTTTGCGCCGTCGAGTAGTGCAGTAACGATGAACTCGTTGAAGCGCGAGCACACAATGCCAACGCGCATTCCTTTTCCGTCGTGCGAACCTTCAAATGTGGTCATGATTTACTCTTCTCGTTTGGTTGTTTTGTTGTTTGCTTATCGATATCTGATCCGTCAAACACATGACCCATACGGTCGCGCTTGGTGCGCAAGTACGAAGCATTTTCTGGTGTCTCTAAAATGCTGAGCGATACTCGCTCAACAATGGAAAGTCCGTAGCCAGCGATGCCGCCGTACTTTGCAGGGTTGTTGGTCATCAGGCGCAACTCTCGAATTCCGAGGTCGGCCAAAATTTGCGCGCCAATGCCATACTCGCGACTGTCGACAGGCAAACCCAATTCAGTGTTTGCATCAACTGTGTCAAAGCCCTGATCCTGCAATGAGTACGCACGAATCTTGTGAGCAATGCCGATGCCACGACCTTCGTGACCACGCAAGTACACAACAACGCCGCGACCCTCCGCATCTATTTGTTGCATCGCTGCAGCAAGCTGCGGTCCGCAGTCGCAACGCTTGCTACCAAACACGTCGCCGGTGAGGCACTCGCTATGTACTCGGGTGAGCACCGGCTTGCCGTCATCAACAGTGCCTTTAACAAAGGCAAGATGTTCGATGTCGTCAACAGTGTTGCGATATGCAACGCAGGTGAAGCCGCCCCATTCGGTTGGAACAGCAGCAGAGCCCATGCGCTCGACAAGTCGCTCATTGTGACGGCGGTAATCAATCAAGTCAGCAATGGACGACAGCAACAAGTTATGTTCGGCGGCAAACTTGCGCAGGTCTGGTAGGCGCGACATAGTGCCATCGTCATTTTGGATTTCGCAAATGATTCCGGCCGGTTCGCAACCAGCCATGCGTGCCAAGTCGACAGCGGCTTCGGTGTGTCCTGCTCGCTTGAGCACGCCACCTTCGCGGGCACGCAACGGAAAGATGTGGCCAGGGCGAGCAAATGCCCCATGCGTAATAGTCGGATCGGCCAAGCCACGCAATGTCGCCGCACGATCGGCTGCTGAAATGCCAGTTGTCGTACCTTCCAATAGATCGACTGAGATAGTGAATGCGGTTCGATGGCTCTCGGTGTTGTGATCGACCATGAGCGGCAGGCGCAAATCGTCGCAGCGCTCACCGGAAAGGGGAGCAACAACAACGCCCGAAGTGTGGCGCACGATAAACGCAATCTTTTCAGCAGTTGCAAACTGAGCAGCCATGATCAGGTCGCCTTCGTTTTCGCGATCTTCGTCGTCGACCATCACGATCATCTCGCCACGGGCGATTGCGGCAATCACATCTTCAATTGGGGCCATGCCGTTGTCGTGTGAATGTTGGGGGGTGTTCATAGTGTGTCCTTGTTTATTAATAAGTTGGGTATCAGTAAGTAGAAGCTGGTTCGAGGATGATCTCGATGTCGTTGTCGAGAACTTGGGTTGAAACAATGTGACCGTTCATCATTGACGACATATCGGTTGATTCAACGAGTGCATGTGGTGATTCGCTTCCACCAGCGATGATCGGTGCAAGATGAAGTACGTATTGATCAATCAATTGCTCATTGTGAAACGAAGTGGCGACGCGCGGTCCGCCTTCGACCATCAACTGAATAACACCTTCGTTCCCAAGTGTGTCGAGCAGATCGGGAAGTGACCCATTCCATTCGAGGCACGGGTTTACTTTGTCGGTTGGTGAGACATTGCCCAGTACTACGCGCCGTGGTGATGGGCCGTGAACATCGCGAGTTGTGAGCGATGGATTATCGGCGCGCACGGTGCCTGCACCGACCAAGATTGCGTCGCTTTCTGCTCGCAGTTGATGCACGCGCTTGCGTGCAGTCTCGCCAGTAATCCACTGAGAGTTATCGGGCATTGCGACACGTCCATCTAAGGTCATCGCCATTTTGAGAATTACGTATGGGCGGCCCGTGCGACGGTGGTGCAGATACGGCGCGAGTTGTTGTGCGACGAGCGTTTCCTCGACGCCGACCTCGACGGTGATGCCCGCATCACGCAACTGCTTGATGCCATTTCCTGCAACTTGTTTGTCGGGGTCAATGATGCCAACAACTACGCGAGAAATCTTTGCATTAATGATTGCTTGTGTGCATGGGCCAGTTTTTCCGGTGTGGCTGCATGGCTCGAGTGTTGTGTACAACGTTGCGCCTTGACTGTTTTCGCCAGCAGCTTGAAGTGCCACAACTTCGGCGTGCGCTTCACCAGGCTGCATTGTTGCACCACAAAAAACTTGGCCATCAATTGCAACTACGACTGCACCAACCCAAGGGTTTGGACGACTGCGCAAGCGTGCGTCAACAGCAGTGTCTACTGCCAATCGCATCATCTGCTCATCAAGTGTTTTCACAGTCACTATTTCTTTCGTTGTGTTGTCGTGTTTGCCTGGTTCGCCTCGTGCACTAGATGCAGGGCGTGGACAAAGACAACGAAAGCAGGGCAAGCACAAAGAGCGCATGCACAACTCAGCTGTTCTTGCTCCCATCCGGACTCTGACCGTCGGCCCTGGAATTTCACCAGATCAACCTCACGATTGCTCGTGAGGTTCGCGGGCTTTAACCGCCGGTAGGGGATTTCACCCAACCCTGCAAGAAATACTCAAATTGCTATGTACCAATAAGGCTAAGGGTTGAAGCGACCGGTGGCACGAGCCAACGAGATTGCCTTGATGCGCTTAGGCGTGAGCCGATTGTGGCAGGTTTTCGCCTCGTTTGATCTCTGCGCGAGTCAGCAATAGCACGCCACCCAAAATAAGTGCTCCTCCAAAAACTTGGCGGAGGGTGAATTGCTGATTGAGAAAAAACATGCCAGTGAGACCTGCGACCAATACTTCCCAAGTTTGAATCACTGCACTTTTGCTCGCGCCAATGCGGTTCATGCCCGCAAAGAAAATTCCCATTGCGCCGATTGTGCCCACAAGCCCAATCTCGAGAGCGGGCAGCCACACGTCTGCAACATACGGCATGGTGGTTGGTAGGCCGTGTGGGTTGAGTAACCAGATCACTGAAAACGAAAATCCGGCGCCGGCAAACACGAGCATTAAACCAGTAGTGAGTTCGGCTCGAGGCATGACTGCGCCTGCGAGCACCGAATAAAACGCGTAAGCAAATGCACCGACAACTATAAAGATGACGCCCTTCATTTGACCGCCCGAAACGTCACTGGCGCTGAGTATCACGCCGATGATGGTGGTGACAAGACATGGCCAGATAATTGCTGGCGGTTTGTGTTTGTAGAGCGCCCACCCAAACAACACAACAACAATTGGATAAAAATAAAAAATCACCATTGACAAACCGCTGGGCAAATATTTGAGCGCGTTGAACATGCACACGCTGTTGGCATACAAACCAATCGCCCCCAGCAGGAAAAGTTGGATCGTTGTTTTTGGTGTTGGCCAATTGGTTCGACCAAAGCGCACAGTGCGAACAGTGAAGAGCACGAGGGTCGCGATGATGTAACGCGATGTCATCAACCCAAACGGGTCAGCCCCATATTTAAAGGCGTGATAAACAAAAATTGGAGTAATGCCGTAGAGAGATGAACTTATTAGTCCGAGAACAATTCCAAGAACGCCTTGGTTTTTTAAAACGTTCTGGCTTTCTGGCACACAGCAAAACTAGTCGTTGAGACCAAGTGCTTCGTCACGTGCACGGTCACGTTTGACAATGCTGCGCGAGATGCGCACACCAATAATGACAAGTGCGGCGATCATGATGCCGAATGTGGCATATTGCATCGAGCCACCTCGGTCACCAGATAACACAGGCTCGCTTCCACATCCTGGTTTTGGATAGAGGCCAATGCAGTCACTGGCGTTGTGCCCACCGTACGGGTCTGGAATTGTGCCGAGAAGAGTGGAGGGGAATACAACACGAGTTGTTTGGGCGATTTGCATACGACTCCATCGTCCCATCTCTGAGGCTCAAATACCACTGTTCAACTACAGTCTTTGGTCACTATGGCAAATCAACTCGCTCACGACCAACAAGTTGTGCTGGTGGTTGATTTTGGTGCCCAATATGCACAACTCATTGCGCGCCGAGTGCGTGAGGCTCAGGTCTATTCAGAGATCGTTCCCCACAAGATCACTGCGCAAGAGGTGAGCAAGCGCAATCCAATCGCGATCATCTTGTCTGGTGGCCCAGCGAGCGTGCACGTGGAAGGTGCGCCTGTACTCGATCCACAGATTTACGAGCTCGGCATTCCTATCTTGGGTATTTGCTACGGGGCACAGTTGATTGCCGAGCAACTTGGCGGCAAAGTCTCAAGGGGCGGCAGAGGCGAATATGGCCGCACTGTGGTGCAACGAATTACCGGGGCTGAGTCGCAGCTGTTGAAGAAAGACATTCCTTCACAGCTCAATGTGTGGATGAGTCATTTCGATGCGGTCTCGGTTTTACCAAGCGGGTTCGTGGCAACGGCGAGTACGCCTGATGCACCAATGGCGGTAATTGAAAACCCTTCTCGGAAAATCTGGGGAGTGCAATATCACCCCGAGGTTGCACATACCGAACATGGTCAGTCAATCATTGAGCAGTTTCTGCACCAACTCGTCGGAGCAAAACGCGACTGGACGATGTCATCAATTGTTTTGGATCAAGTTGCTGCAATCCGTGCGCAGGTTGGTAATGAGCGAGTGATA
>CAINTF010000060.1 GCA_903853285.1 uncultured Acidimicrobium sp.
GGAATGTGTTCGACGATTGCGTCAATGAGCGGCGACAAGTCACCGTCTGGCGAAGGCATACCAATTCCGGCCATTGCAAGGCTGTCTCGCGCTACTGCTGAGAAGACTGGAAAGGACAAGTGATGGTCAGCGTGAGCCAAGTCCAAGAACAGCTGCTCTACTTCGTGGAGAACCTCTTCGGGACGCGCATCTTGGCGGTCAACCTTGTTGATCACCAAAATCACAGGCAAGTCCAAGGCAAGTGCCTTGGAAAGCACGTAACGAGTTTGTGGCAAAGGGCCTTCAGCCGCGTCAACCAACAACAAAATGCCGTCGACCATCGCAAGTGCGCGTTCAACTTCACCACCAAAGTCAGCGTGACCCGGGGTATCTACCAAGTTGATCTTGGTGCCCTTCCACTCAATCTGTGCGGCCTTTGCCAAAATGGTGATTCCACGTTCGCGTTCTTGGTCATCATTGTCCATTACTCGATCAATGACCGCTGAGTGTGCAGCAAACGTGCCAGCCGAACGCAAAAGAGCGTCCAACAAAGTTGTCTTGCCATGGTCTACGTGTGCAACGAGCGCAATATTGCGCAATTTCTCTGGTGTTTGAGTCATGATCTTTCTTGATTTTTATGGGGGGATCTGAGGTGTGCTGGAGGAACAGCGCTATTTAACTTTCGTCTTCTTTGTCTTCATCGCTTTCTTCATCATCTTCATCGAAGCGCACACCGTATTTCTCGGCAATTGCTGCGTATTGATCTTCTTCGGTTTGTGCTTCTTTGCTGCGACCGCCAAGCCCAAGATCACTTGCACTTGGACCAGACTGCTTTAATTTGCGCGCTTCTTCGAAGCGACGGTGACGACCCTTCTTCACGGTAGGGCTCCGAACCTTGATCGGGTGACTACCGGTGAGGCAGCCACTTAGTGGATAAACATCGCTGTAAATCTTAGCGTGATAAGCCTGTTGTTTTGCGGCTTTTGGTTCAGATTGTTGGATTATTGGTTGGCAGCAACCTCAGTCTGCCATGCCCATTGAAACTCAATCCAGCCTCACCCGACAAGATGCGTTCTATGTCCTTGCCAACCATTTCCGCACGCCAACCAACACTGAGTCGTCCTTGAGGAGACTTGCGCAAGAGAGACAAAATATCGTTTCGAGTGCCGAGCAAAGTCGCATCAATATGGTGAGTTCTGGCAAGTTCGCTCATCCAAGCCGTGATCAATCCAACTGCTGGGCGTAACTCTTTATCCACGTCATCGTTGTCGATCTGTGGAAGCGACACGACCACACTCTTACCCCGCTCAACCGCCGCTAGTAATTCTCGTCCAACATCACCACCGATCTGCCGTTGCTCAACTCCCCTTGCTTTGAGCAACTCATCAAGACTCGCTGGCATGATTTGCGCAATTCCCAAAATTGCCATGTCAGATAAAACACGTCGCGGTGGAACATCGGCAGCCATGGCCTTACGCTCGCGCCATTCACATACCGCCTGGGCAACACCTCGCGCTTGACCCTTGAGCGCACGCGCCTCTTTTACACGAAGCCAAGCATCTGTCGGATCAGCTGGTCCAGCAGGTCTGACTCGAAGTTCTTCACAAGCTTCGTAGACCCAATTCAATCGCTCAAGCTCATTAAGGCGTTTCTCAAGATTGTCTTGGATCTCGAAAAGATGCTCTACGTCCGTAGCAGCATAAGTTTTCTGGTCTGCAGTCAATGGGCGTCGAAGCCAATCTGTAAGACGATCACCCTTGCTAATGCTGATCTTCAATTCGCTGAGTATCAGAGATGATAACGACGGTGTTGACATGCCGATAAATCCAGCAGCGACTTGAGTATCAAATATTCGCTGTGGAGCGGAACCGCATGCATGATTGAGCACTTCCAGATCCTGTTGTGCTGCGTGCAGCACGCACAATGCATCCGAAGCGAATAGATCTACAAAAAGTGCAAGGTCTACCGCTATTGGATCAATGAGAAATATTTTATTGTTGTGTTTAATCTGGATGAGAGCCAACTGAGGAAAGTACGTGCGCTCTCGATGAAATTCAGTGTCCAGCGCATATCGGCCGCAGCCAGCCATAATTTGCAGCAATGACTTCAAATCTTCATCAGAATCAATCCAGGAAACATTCATGGTGTTGTGTGTCTACTGCAAACTCAAAATTACGGCTGCATTCCGATTGTGACTGGATTTCCTAGAGCGGTCCAACCGGAAGTACCACCGATGACATTGACAACATTTGTGATTCCTTGGTCGTGCAAAAACTCACAGGCTCGCATGCTGCGCCCACCAGAATGGCACACAACATAGACCTCAGCGTCCGAGCGAAATGCTTCTAAGTGATCAGGAACGGATCTGAGTGGAATATGTTGTGCCATTGGTACGTGCCCAGCGTTGTATTCATCTGATTCTCTCACGTCAATCACCTGGGCGCCATTGCTAATAGCTGTCTTCAATTCATCGATAGTAATTTCTCGTACTGACACGCAAGGCCTTTCGTTGCTGAAGCTAAATAGTACCTTGCTCGGGTAAATCTGAAACTGCATTGATATTCCTCACAGATGCAGCATCAAACGCAACTGTCGCAACACGTAATTCAGAAACTGCACCATGAACCGACCTCACTCCCCGGTCGTACTCTTTGAGCAAAGTAGGCAAACATGAACTTGTGCGCCAAATAGAGAGCAACCAGTGTGCATGTGCGTCATTCGAATCATCAACAGCCACTACAACATCAGTGTTTACACTGTCCATTTTTGACCGAAGAGCAGCGAAGTCGTTTTCAGTGAAGAAAGGAGTGTCATTTGGTGCGAATGCAACAAGCGGACTTTCCGAACACTCCATGGAATCGACAATTGCCGCTAGTGGGCCATTGCCCTCTCGTGGACCAGAGAACGAAACTAATCCGACTTCCCTACTGGTTTGATCATCGGCGCCGACAAGTTGAGCTGCGCATCCAAATGCTGCCTGCAGATTATTCGCGACGACAAGCGCCATTTGCTGCCCACCGACAATCGCTAGCGACTTATTTTTGCCAAAACGAGAACTCTTGCCGCCAGCAAGAATAAAACAAGAATACGGTTGGATCACACAACAGATAGTAGAAGATTTTAGAACGAGTGCGAAGGGTCGAGTTGCAACAAGAATTGCTCGCAACGATCGGCTTCAGCGTTATCGCCTATCAGCCGAGATGTCTTTGCAAGACCATTCAAACATTTCAAGAAACCACGATTAGGTACGTGTGACCAACGAACATACCCGGAACCCTTCCAGCCATTTCCACGCAATGCATCAAGGCCTCGGTGATATCCAACTCGAAATGCCATATATGAATCAAGAGTGTCGCGGCCAAGAGCACCCAACCAAGCCCAACCTTCTAGGTATGTAGGGTTTGCGGCAACAAGTTGCACTACCGACGCACGTCGATCGCGGTCATTCTGCTGCAGTGCTGCATCGAGTGCTTCCGTCAATCGCTTGTCAACCTCTGGCAAACACATATCTGCTGGACCAACCCCTGACAAATTTACATTCGCGCTCATATGTTCAGCATAGGGTCGGGCTCATGGCAGAATATGAAGATGAATTTATTTAACCTCAATGCAGATTTTGCGAAAAATCTTTCTGTGGGAGCCATTGTTTCATCAGTTGTCGTATTTCTTGTTGTGCTCAAATTTGCATCGTCGCTTGTCACCAAACTCCTACTCATCGCAATTTGCTGTGCAGTCGGATACATCGGTTTTACCCAGCGGGACAGCCTCAACGCTTGTATCGAAGTGGTTACTGCCCAAGCCGAAAGCGGCAAACCCATTGAAATGACCTGCAAACTTCTTGGCCAAGATGTTCGTGTACAGCTTCCCTCGCTACCATCACAGGGATGAGCGACTCGGTAGCAATCGCTTCCTTAATGGCGCAGTTAGATGCCTCACCCACTGCGCATCACGTTGTCGACTGGTGGAGACTGAAACTTATTGAAGCTGGGTTTTCTGACTGCACCGTGCAAGATTCGTTATCTGCAGAACAAGGTTTCGTCTGTAGAGGTGGAGCAATTATCGCTTGGAGGACACCTCCGAAGTCTCCGCAATCGGGTTTTCGAATCGTTGGCGCACATACCGATTCGCCTGGACTGCACATCAAACCGAAACCAGACAAGCAGCATGCAAACATGTCATTGCTTGGTGTCGAGATCTATGGAGGCCCACTGCTTAATTCGTGGCTTGACCGCGATCTTGGAATAGCAGGGCATGTCATTTTGCAGGATGGCTCGACAAGACTCTTCTCAAGTGATCAGCCTGTAGCTCGTATATCGCAGCTTGCAATACATCTCGACCGAGACGTCAATGACAAGGGCCTTGTATTGGACCGACATCAACACTTGAACGCGCTTTGGCTCACTCAAGACAATCACAACAGTTTTGATCAATGGTTGGCAAAGCAGTGCGACACGAACCCATCTCAGATTCGAGCAAGCTCCAGTCAATTTTTCGATACACAACGTGCTGCAATAATCGGCGCTGACAATTCGCTGCTTGCTTCAGGCCGAATTGATAATCAGGCTTCATGTTGGGCTGCAATGAGTGCATTAATTGAACAAGCTGACACGAAATCCCCAAGCATTGTCGCGTTATTCGATCATGAAGAGGTTGGATCATCCTCGGCGACGGGGGCTGCAGGTCCCCTGCTTGAGCATGTTCTGGAACGTCTTTGCATAGCGGCAGGATATTCCAGACAAGAATTCATCACTGCACTGTCTAAGTCGCATTGTATTTCCGCCGATAATGCCCACGCAGTGCATCACAATTACCCCGAAAGACACGATGCAAATCATGCACCGCTCGTGAACCAAGGCGTTGTCATCAAGTCAAATGTTGGTCAGCGATATGCCACGAGTTCAAATTCAATAGCTCCGTTTATTGATGCGTGTGAGAAGGCCCAAGTTCCTGTTCAACACTTCGCTTCTCGCAACAACATCGCGTGTGGCTCAACTATTGGGCCTATAACTGCCACACGCTTAGGTATTGACACTGTTGATGTGGGAATCCCACAGCTGTCGATGCACTCATCTCGTGAAGTCTGCGGCACTCAAGATCCAATTCACTTGAGGGATGCTCTTGTTGCGTACTTCGCTCGCTAGTCGAGTAATTGAAATGCTTGATCAAAAACAGACTGCAACGATGTCTGCAACTCAAGAGTAAATTCGCTCATCAATTCACGAGAGGCCCGTGCGCCATTCAAGTTCTTTGGGTAAATTGCATCTCCAACAACTGCAACGCACTTACGCGCACGTGGCAATTTTGTTCCAGGCGGCCAAATCTCTTCTGATCCAGCGATACCAACAGGAATAATTGGAACGCCTGTCTTATAGGCAATAAACGCAGCCCCATCGAACAACGGCTCGATGATACGACCACGATGACGTGTTCCTTCTGGGAAGAGCACCAATGGATCTCCACGATCAAGAACAGCAATGCAGCGTTTTAACGCCTCGAGGTCGGCTGAGCCGCGAGTAACGGGAAAACTGCCAAGAGCTGTGAGAAATGCACCAATCGGCTTGATCTTCCACATTGAGTCTTTGCCCATGTACATCAAACGACGTCGAGTCGTTGCTGCTGCTACAGGTATGTCGAGCGTCGATCGATGACTCGGAGCCAAAATAAAAGTTCCAGTTTTAGGAATTTTGTGCGCGTCTATGATTCGCAGTCGCAAATACACACGACAAATCACGATCACAATAAAACGAATTGTTCCGTAAAACAGTCTGTTGCCAAAAGATTGACCGGCGAGTTTTGTGGTCACGTCAGCCATGAAACACTCCAACAATTTGATGCACGACATCATCGATTGAGCGATTACTTGTATCAACCAAAATCGAGTTTTCAGATTCCCGCAAAGGGCTGTCTGAACGAGTTGAGTCTTTATGGTCTCGTTCGGCTATGTCGCGTGCAATTTGTTCTACATCGCCACCGATTTGAGCAACACGTCGTTGGGCGCGAACAAGTGGACTGGCAGTCAAAAATACTTTCAATCTGGCGTCTGGAAACACAACAGTTGCGATGTCGCGACCCTCAACAACGCCACCACCTCTTTCGGAAACCCATTTCCTTTGCCGTTCACGCAGGTCACGACGAACTTCGGAATTGGCGGCAACCGAACTCACCGCACGCGTAACTGCTTCACCACGAATATCCAAGGTGGCGTCAATACCGTCTACCAATAACGCATCATCAGAGATGTCTAAGACAGTTGAAACAGCAAGTTGGGCAACAGCACCGTCATCACTGGGGTCAACACCTTTTCGAAGCACTGCACATGTGATGCCGCGGTACATCGCACCAGTGTCGAGGTAGGGCAACTTCAAGACTTGGGCTAATTCACGAGCAATTGTTGACTTCCCTGCGCCTGCGGGTCCGTCAATAGCAACCACATTGACACTTGGTGTCATCACCAACTGGTATCCCGAGCGCGACCCTCTTCGTAACCGGAAGCGCTTTGTATTCCTACAACCGCGCGTTCAGCAAACTCAGGAATGGAACGTGCACCTGCATAGGTACAAGACGATCGCACGCCAGCAACAATTTGATCAATGATGTCTTCAACGCTTGGACGTTCAGGATCGAGATACATTCGCGAAGTGCTGATCCCCTCTTCGAAGAGCTCCTTACGCGCACGATCCAAAGCAGTCTCACTTCGTGTGCGATTACGAACGGCTCTGTTTGAAGCCATCCCGAAGCTTTCTTTAAATAGTCGACCATCTGAATCACGGAGTGTGTCGGCAGCACTCTCGTACGTGCCTGCTAGCAGTGAACCAAACATGACATTTGACGCGCCTGCGGCCAATCCCAATGCAACATCGCGTGGATAGCGGACTCCACCATCGGCCCAAATATGTTTTCCTAGACGCGCGGATTCCGCCGAACATTCCAAAACAGCCGAAAACTGAGGACGACCAACACCTGTCATCATGCGCGTAGTGCACATCGCTCCCGGTCCCACACCGACTTTGATGATGTCTGCTCCTGCCTCTATGAGTTGTCTGGTGCCCGATGCAGTAACTACGTTTCCAGCTACGACGGGAAGATTTGCTACAGCAGACCGAACCTGCGTGACGGCTTGCAACATACGTTCTTGGTGACCGTGCGCTGTATCGACTACGAGCACATCAACGCCCATTGCTGCAAGTGCTTTGGCACGCTTGGCAGGATCGCTGTTAATTCCAACGGCAACGCCGATCATTAAGCGACCTTGCTTGTCAAGAGCTGGCTGATAGATGGTGGATCGCAATGCTCCTTTACGAGTTACACAACCTACGAGCCTTCCGGCGCTATCTATAACTGGCGCGAAGGTGATCCTCAATTCAGTCATCTGATTGAACATTTCTTCAGCCGACTGCGAAGCATCAAGCGAAATCAAATCTCGACTCATTGAGGCATGCAACTGACTAAAACGATCGAAACCAGCAGAGTCGTGTTCAGTAAATATTCCCTCTGGTCGTCCATCGTTGTCCATCACAATCACTGCCCCGTGGGCACGCTTGTGAATAAGGCTCAATGCTTCACCAACGGTTCCATCCCCTGGCATCGTGATGGGTGTTTCAAAGACAGTGTGACGGGACTTCACAAAATCGACCACAGTCTGCACCACGTCTAGAGGAATGTCTTGCGGAAGAACTACCAAACCGCCACGACGAGCGACAGTCTCCGCCATGCGTCTTCCAGCAATCGCTGTCATATTGGAAACAACTACTGGGATAGTCGTACCAAGACCATCTGGCGTAGCCAAGTCAACACTCTGTCGCGATTGCACCGTCGACATGCTTGGAACCATGAAAACATCGTTGTACGTCAGATCAAACGATGGTGCTTCATTAAGAAATCGCATGTCAGTCTGTCTCCAAATCTGGCCTGTAAAGCCAAGTAATACTACTGTATTTCCGTGCCCCCGGATCGTTCGACATCATTATGCAATATCGTCTCGGCATCCGATCAGACAACTATGGAAGTTGCCGTCCGAACTCTTGCAGGCGGTGGACTAGTTGCTATTCCAACCGAAACCGTCTACGGACTAGGCGCGGCCATCAATAGCGACATAGCTATTGCAAAAATATTCGCCGTTAAAGGCAGACCGCAAGATCATCCACTGATTGTGCACATTGCCGACATTGAGCAATTGCAATTCGTCGCGAGCAGTATTCCCTTAGACGCATTGAAGATCGCTCATGCATGTTGGCCTGGTCCGATCACGCTGCTGCTTCAACGAGGTGATCAAGTGCCCACGACTGTTACCGGTGGTCGAGAAACTGTTGCGGTTCGAATACCCGACAATGCATTCACCCGACAACTCATCACAAAACTCGGCTCACCGATTGTTGCACCATCCGCAAATCGATTTGGCAAAGTGAGTCCCACTAACGCTCAACACGTTTGTGACGACTTACAGGGTGATGTTGACTTAATTGTCGACGATGGAGCTTGTTCGATCGGAGTTGAATCAACCATCATTGATTTCTCGGTATCGCCACCTCAGCTGCTACGTCCAGGAGGTATTCCCATTGAAGACATCGAGCATATTTTGGGTTTTGCAATTGGTAGCTCCGATGGTGTTTCCCGTGCGTCAGGGATGCTTCAAAGTCACTACCGACCACAATGTCAAGTAGTGCTCGTTGAAAATGACGAAGAAGCAGCAGGACTTACCGCGAGGCTTACCCCTCAGCAACTTCCCTCGCGTGTGCTCAACCGATGCGAGAATCTACCGAATTACGCATCCTCGCTGTATAACGACCTCCGTCAAGCCGACGACGACAACATTCAAACGCTGATAGCTGTATTGCCCTCAAATACAGGTCTTGGTGCAGCAATCATTGACCGTCTCGTCAAAGCCGCCGCGCCTATATAGGTATTGTCAGCAATCCCCTCGCCCCCTAGGCTTGATATTCCTAACCCAGGCAGGCACCCCGCCTTCCGGCTTTTAGGGGGAGAAAAACACATGAAGAAATCAAACATGAAGCGCTTCGGTGCTCTTGTTGTGGGTCTCAGCTTTGTTGCTGTTTCCTGTGGCAGCAGCAGCGACAACGCCGCAACAGACACCACAGTGGCAGCAGCTGCCTCTGGTGGTGACTTGGAAGGCATGAAGGGCACAATGCCACTCGTCAACCTTTCAGCAGAGTTCAAAGATGGCGTAAACGCTTTCTGGACCGCAGCAGGCAACGATGCACTCGTTGACTACTCGTACACCGCAGAAGCATTTGACGCAGTGACATTGATCGCCCTTGCCGCAGAAGCAGCAAAGACAGACGGCAGCGCACTTGCTGACCAGATCATCACTGTTTCACGTGACGGCGAGAAGTGCACAACTTTCGCAGACTGTGTCGCTCTTGTTAAAGCAGGAACAGACATTGACTACGACGGTGCTTCTGGTCCAAACACGATGAACGGCAACGGCGAGCCAATTGAGGCTTCCTACGGCGTTCTTACTTTTGATGCAACGAACCGCTTTGACTACGCAAATGCAACATACATTCCTGCATCTGCTCCAGAGTCAGACTACGTTCCAGCACAAAAGACCACTGTTACTCGCAAGGGTGACGGACAGCTGAAAATCGGTACGATGCTTCCAGAAACTGGCAACCTTGCATTCCTTGGTGCTCCAGAATTCGCAGGTGTTGAATACGCATTGAGCTTGATCAATGCCGCTGGTGGCGTACTTGGTAAAGATGTTCTTTACAGCCAAGGCGACTCTGGTGACAACTCAACTGACACGGCTTCAACAACTGTTGACCGTCTCTTGAGCGAGAATGTTGACGCCATCATTGGTGCAGCATCGTCCGGCGTTTCGTTGAAAGTGATCGACAAGATCACCCAGGCAGGCGTTGTACAGTTCAGCCCAGCAAACACTTCAGATGCATTGTCAACTTATGCTGACAGCGCTTTGTACTTCCGTAACGCACCACCAGACACCCTTCAGGGTGCGGTGCTTGCAGGCTTGATTGCAGGAGATGGCAACGCTTCGGTGTACATCTTGGCTCTCGA
>CAINTF010000061.1 GCA_903853285.1 uncultured Acidimicrobium sp.
CAAGCATGGCCATTTCGTGAGGTTTGACAGCGGGGTCTCGAGTCAGCGACTCGAAATGAAAGAGACGAGCGAGCGGAGTCCACACAATGTGGTAACCCGCTTCAAGTACTTTGTTTCCAAAATCCAAATCATTAAAACACGCAGGGAAGTCGATCGAAAAACCACCGAGTTCTTCATATATCGAACGATGAATTGCTGCGCACGCCGCAGTAACACCGCTTACTCGGCGAGTCACGCCAAACATTCCAAACTTGCCTGTTTGGTTGGATGACAAGCCGCTTCCAATGTTGTGAGGAGACGGAATATTTGTGTGTCCTGCACTTTGAATGCGAGAGTCTTCAAGCAACAGCATTGGACCAACCATGGCAACACCAGGAAATTGCAACATGGACACAAGTGTTTCAATCCAGTCCGAATCAATGACCTCTGTGTCGTCGTTCAGCAGGATCACTATCTCGCCGGTTGAGTGTTGTACACCAATGTTGCATTTGTCTGAAAAATTAAATGGCAATGCATAGTGAACGATCTTGACCCGCGGATCATCGGGGAATACAACCGGATATTGTGACTTGCCTTCCTTGACGTCGAGCACGACAACAATTTCAAAGTTCGAATATGTCGATTTACTGAGAATGCTTGAAATTGCATTCTCGATCAGACAGGTATGTACTCCCCAAACACGTTGCCCGTCACCACGTGTTGGAATAATGATCGAAACTTTCGGTGGAGGAGAACTGATTGTTGGCCGAACCTGAATAAACCCAGCATCAGAAACCGAAACGGTTGCGTCAATTTTGACTCGCCGCAGGTGATCATTCACTGCGCGTTCGGCAGAAACTAATGCATATGGCTTAGCGTCCAGCTGGTTTGCGGCCGATCCAGGTATTGCCCGCCAGTGATACAACACTTCAGGAATATGGGCAATGGTTCGCGCGCGTTCAGTAATGCGCAAGATCAAATCGTAATCTTGCGAGCCTTCGTACCCAGTGCGAAATCCACCAACATCATCAATAAGTGTTGACCGAATAACTGAAAAATGACTGCAGTAGTTTTGTCCCAATAATCGAATCGGGTCAAACGCGGGTTTACGAAACAAATCGTAGGGTCGACCTTTTTCATCAAGCTTGTTTTCGTCGCTGTAGACGTAATCAATTGTTGGGTCTGTATCAAGTGTCGCCGAAACAAGATTCAACGAATTTGGGTGCAGTGTGTCGTCGTTGTCTAGAAAAGCAATGAACTCACCAGTTGCGAAGTCGAGAGCGTCTTGTGAAGCCGCGACGATTCCACCATTCTTCGGCCTAAACATGATTCGCACCCGTTTGTCTTTGCGAGCCAAGCGCTCCATAATGCTGCGAATCTGTGGGTTGGTTGACGCATCATCAACTAGACACCACTCCCAATTGTCATAAGTCTGGGCGAGCATTGAAGCTATGCAATCCTCAAATGCATCTATGGGGGGGTTGTAGACAGGCGTGACGACGCTAAACAGTGGCACGTCTGTGTCAGCCGACTTTGAGAATGCGACGTGCTATTCGAGCGGGGAGCATAACCAAACGACCTATTTTCCATGTACGAGTTGCATAAATATCCCGCGCCTTTTTGCGCGCTTGGCGCACCTGGCGGTCTGCCAGCTGTTGATGCAGCACAAAGTTTGCTTGAGCTTCACCAAGTTCGGCGGCACAGCCCTGTGCATAGTCCCGCGCCTGCAAGACACGCATCTCGGAGTCAGCTAACTCACGTCTAAGTACGTCTATCTGTGTCTGAAGTTGAGCGGAGTCGGTC